>JAJUFK010000114.1 GCA_029266015.1 Bacteroidota bacterium | reverse complement strand
CCTTAAACCCTATACCGAAAATTGAAATCTGGGGAACTGGTGCTCCAATGCGCGAATTTTTATGGAGCGAAGAAATGGCTGAAGCTTGTGTATATTGCATAGAAAATATAAACTTTTCGGACGTACGCGGAACCAATAAAGAAGTACGAAATACCCATTTAAACATTGGAACCGGCAAAGACATTTCTATCAAAGATTTGGCATATACAATTAAGAAAATTATTGGCTACCAAGGCGATATATACTTTAATGCCGATAAACCTGATGGAACAATGAAAAAATTAACTAATCCGTCGAAAATACATGCGTTAGGTTGGCACCATTCTATTGAAATAGAAGAAGGCATTGCAAAATTATTTGCATGGTATACGCAACAAGACTAATGATAAGCAGGATTAGTGCTATTTCCTAAGAAAATAACCTTTTCCAGGTTCAAAGTTAATTATAGAATTTTTAGTTCCATCGGGAATCCAAAATCCTGTAAAATTTTTTATTTGCTTACAATTATTTATATTAAAATAATTAGAAATAGGAGTAACTGTTTGATATGGACAACCTATTAAATACCATCCAGGATTATTCGGTATTGTAATAGTTTGATTCAAAGGAACTCCTTGTATAGTAAGAGTGGTTGCTGTACTCATTTTTACTAAATATCCCATTCCCGGTGTCAGTTTTTGTAAAGACTGCAATTGAGATGTATTATTTTTAACCCAAAATGACTGCGCATCTTTTACAACTAAAACATCTTTACCTGCAAATAACGTTGCTATAGTAGTATCTGCAGGCCTTATATTAAGTGATATAAGATTCCAACCTTGTTGTCATGAAATTGTTTGTGGTACTTGAGATACTTTTGGAACAGAACCTTCTACATACAAATCTGTAATATGCAAACTACCTCCATCTGTTCTATTATTAATTATTCTAACAATAATTGGTTGGTTTGTTATTAATGCGGGTATCATAGATGTTAGATTGTGCTGATAGCCCCCACTGGAATATTGCGAAGGTGAATTCCAAACATTTTCTGTACCGGTAGGACCATATACCACCTGTAAAGTTCTACCTCCTGTAGCATACCAACGTATTTGCAACGACTGCAACGACTGAACTTCTATTTGCAATTCACCTGTACCTTTTGCAAGAGTTAAAGCACCGGTGGTACATCCAATAGATGAATATGCACTATTATCTTGTGAAGGATTAAGCGAGGCATTTGCAAAAGAAATAAAAGATAAACTAATAGGATTTTCTTGAAACGGATACCAATTAGCTAGTATTGAATTAGGATTTAAAGTAACACTTGCTTGAAGAGAAACTGCGGGACTACCTCCTATAGTAGCTACAGTAAAAGTTCCATTTACAGAAGGGGTACCTGATATTGTAAGAGTTTTTGCAGAAGAATTTTTTACAGCAATAAGTCCGGTTGGCAAAGAAGAATATGTTACATCTGTAGCTGCGTTACCCCATGTAAATATCATAGGTGTAATAGCTGTTTGCTTTATCACTGTTTGATTCAAATTTGTTCCTTGTAAAGTAGGAGTTGTTGCACTTATTACAATTACAGTAATACTTTGTGAAGTAGTTGAAGCATTTTTATCATCAAAAGCTTTTGCTGTTATGTTATAAGTACCATTTGCAACATTTGTCCACGTATATGAATACGGGCTTGTAATATCTTCACCTAATTTTGCGGTACCATTATAAAATTCCACTTTACTTATATTACCATCAGAGTCGCTAGCAGCAGCTTGTATTGTAATAGTAGCAGGTGCTATAAATTGTGCATTGTTTTCAGGTGAAGAAACAGTAACTACGGGTGCTGCATTTCCAATTTTTCCGACACCTGAATAAGTAGTAACAATAGTTGGTAGCGATACTACAGCATGCAATACATTACTGTAAGTATATGTAGGAATAAAATTTGAACAACTACCTGCACTTGGTGCTGTTGAATTATCAAATGTATTATCAACTAAAATAGCATATCCGGGTAATTGACTATCTTTAGAATAAACAGTATTTCCAATCACATTTTTAAAATAATTTTTTTCAACATATACACACGCCTCCATTCTTGTATTTATAGCATCTGTACAATTGTAAAAATAATTATTAAAAATATGTGCTGTACCAAATCTGTACAAAGGTAAACGTGCTTTAATGTTATAATAATAATTATGATGAAATGTTATTTTTCTATCTCCAACATCAGTATCGGAACTACCTATTAAATGACATTTGTGATGATCATGAAAATAACACCACGATATAGTAATATATTGACTACCATTTTTTACATCTACTAATCCATCATATAAATCAATATTTGTTTGAACTTTAGGATCCTCATTAAAAAATTCACAATGGTCAATCCAAATATTTTTGCTAGTACCTTGTATTGCAATACAATCACCTCCATTAGTAAGAATTTGTGGTCTTCCTTCATCGCCTGTTGAACTATAAACGCCTGATTTATCAACACGTGTAGTTACCCCCTGCATTGAAATTCTTAAATTACGAATTATAATATTATTGTAACCGCTTATAGTAAATCCTACCCCCCATAATAATGCATTATTACCAACACCAATGATAGATTTATTAGATTTTGGACGAATAGAACCTCCGTCGGCACCGGCATCAATAGTTCCTGTAACGTATATTATATAAGTATTTGCTGATTCACAATAAGATTTTAAATCGGCATATGTAGAAACATATACTTCAGTGCCACCTTGCCCACCAATTGTTCCTCCATTTTGTGTAGCAAAACCTACTAATGAGAAATCAGGTTGTTGAGCAAAACCAACAATAAAACATAAATAAAAAAATAACACTAAATGGATACGCATATTTTTAGTGTAAAATATACACAAATATACGCAATTAATAACAATAATACAATAATTTATAAAAAAAAAGGGCAACTGATGCAGTTGCCCTTTTTTTTATAGATATCATTATTATTTCACTATTTGTTTTACAATTATACCATGTGATGTAACAACTTGTACAAAATAATTTCCTTGTACTAATCCAATTGTTGGAACAACTACTGAATTATTACCTTGAACTTTAACTGTAGTTATAACTTTTCCATCTGTACCAACAATTGATACTGATATTATATCTGCAGCTTCAATGGTTACATACGTAGAAACTTTTGTAGGATATACTTTTGCCTCTACTATTACAACGTCATCTATTGAAATAGGCACTTCATCTTCAGGAATTACAACACCCATAGCTTGAATTGCTTTGTATAAGGTCATTACAGCATCATCAACTTCTTCTTGAGTAGCATCGTTATCCCAATACACATCTTGTGCATTACTCCATGCAGTTAAGAATTTATTGTAAGTTAATGGAGATACTTGACCTGCAGCAAATCCAATTTCAATTTCACCGCTTTGTACTTTATTGTATACTGAATTAGCACCAAACACTTCATTTTCTATCAATGTATACAATAAGTCTTTATTAGCTTTAATAGGTGTTACTACCATTTGTATTTCTTGAACTATTGATAAATCATCGGCAGAAGCAACAGTAATAGTAACAGAACCTACACTAACGCCGGTGATAACTCCTGTTGGACTTACAGTAGCTACAGCTTCATTTGAACTAGTAAATATAAGTCCTTTATTAGTAGCATTTGCAGGATAAATGGTATATACTATCTGTACATCTTTTGTTATTTCTAACTCTGTAATAGGATTTACAGAAATAGATGTAACAGGTATTTTAGTAACATTCAATAAGAATTCTCCTTCAACGTTAGAACCATCTATTGCAGTTGCTACTATAGTAACATATCCTTCTGCAACACCTGTAACTAAACCTGTAGCACTTACCGTAGCTTTTGATTCATCTTTACTTGACCACACTACCGATTTATTTGTAGCTGAAGGTTGAGAAACAACTGCTGTTAATTGTAATGTTTGACCAACATTTACAGACGTTGCACTTCCTGCTGCAGTTACATTTATATACTCTACTTGTTCTGTTACAGTAACATTTACCGATGCTAAAACAGTAGGAGTTGCTGTTGAACGGAAAATTACTTGTTGAGTACCTCCTTTTAATCCGGTAATTTGATATTGTGTATCAGAGATTTTGCTCACAGATACTACTCCGGTTGAACCAACTTCTGGAGTTACTGCCATTTGAGTAGTATTTGCCGGATTAAATGTAAGTGTTACTGTTGCTGTTCCATTTTTAGCAATAGTTACGGTTTGAGTACTTGCTTGTATAGAAACTACTGGTACAACTTGTTGTACAATTGTTACCACACACTGGTTAGATTTAACAGCACCGGCATCATTTGCTGTAGCTTGTACCGTAAATGTAGAACCTACTGCTCCTGTTACATTTATTTGTCCGGTACTTGCATTGATTGTTCCACCTGTTCCTGAAATAATTGCCCATGTTACAGTTTTATCATCAGCATTTGCAGGAATAATAGTAGTTGCACTAACAGTTGCTGTACTACCTTCTTGTATTGACAATGTAGAAGGTATGGTAATTCCTGTTACAAGTATTTTAGGTTTCGTAACAGTTACATTTACTGTTTTACTTGTTTCAACTCCATTTGTAGCAGTTACTCGTACTGTAATTGTAACATCGGTTGCTAAAGCAACTGTTTGACCTGTTACTACACCGGTTGAACTAATTGTTGCAGCCGATGGTAAATTTGATGACCACGTAATTGATTGTACAGATGCATTTGTTGGATTAATTTCTAATAATGCACCTAAATCTAATGTTTTACCAGATTCAACTGTTAATCCTGTAGACTGAGTAAAGTTAATACTTTGTACTGGTATTACAACATTACTTACCGTAACAATACAACCATTAGATACTTTTGCAGTACCATCGGTTGCCGTAGCTGTTATAGTTGCAGTTCCTGCTGCAACACCGGTTACAACACCAGTTGCACTTACGGTAGCAATAGCAGGAGCACTTGAACTCCATGTTACTGATGTACTAGCACCTGTCGGCAATACTGTTGCTGTTAATTGCTCAGTTGCACCAACATTTACTGCAATACTATTAGGTAATGTAATAGAACTAGTCATAATATTAGTTACAGTAATATTTGCAGTCGCAGTTTTTGAACCATCTACAGTCGTTACTGTTATAACAGCACTTCCGGCACTTACCGGTGTTACTTTACCGGTTGCATCTACCGTAGCAACTGTAGGATCACTTGAACTCCAAGTAATATTTGTATTGGTAGCATTTGTAGGTTGCACAACTGCCCATAATTGTACAGTTTCATTAAGCGCAATAGTTGCAGAAGTAACGGTAATAGAAACTCCAGTTACTGCAATAGTATTTGTACCCACTGTTACTTCGCAAGTAGCAGTTTTTGCTCCATCTACCGTTGTAACAGTTATAGTTGCTGTTCCAGCACTTACAGGAGTTACTACTCCATCGTTTACTGTTGCAACAGCAGGATTGCTTGATGACCATGTGATATTTTTATTTGTTGCATTTGCCGGTGCCACGGTAGCAATTAAACTACCATTTGAACCACCAACAACCAATGACATTGTTGTTTTGTCTAATGTAACTCCTGTAACAGGAATTGCATTTACAGTTACCGTACATGTAGCAGTTTTTCCACTACCATCATTTGCTGTTGCAGTAATAGTTGCTGTTCCTACACCTACGGCAGTTACAACACCACTTGTATTAACTGTTGCTACAGATGATGCACTTGTAGTCCATGTAACTGATTTATCAGAAGCTTCGTTTGGTAATACTGTTGCAACTAATTGTACCGGAGTACTTGCCACAGTCATTGTTAATGTTGGTTGATCTAGAGTAATACTTGTAACAGGAGTTGCACTTACAGTTACTATACAAATTGCTGTTTTTGCTCCATCTACAGTTGTAACTGTAATAGTTGATGTTCCTAATCCAACAGGACTAACCACACCTGTAGCTGAAACAGTTACTGCAGCAGGATTAC
Source organism: Bacteroidota bacterium (assembly GCA_029266015.1). Lineage (GTDB taxonomy): Bacteria > Bacteroidota > Bacteroidia > Bacteroidales > UBA1715 > MWCJ01. The sequence goes on along the minus strand of JAJUFK010000114.1, from coordinate 1,281 downwards.
TTGATGTCCATGTTACCGATTTATTTGTAGCATTTGCCGGATTAATTGTAGCTATTAATGTAACCGGAGTACTTGTTTGTGAAAGTGTTAATGACGATTGATCTAACGTAACACTAGTTACTGGTATAGCGTTTACAGTTACTGCACACGTAGTTTCTACACTTACACCTCCATTTGCTTTTGCTGTAATAGTTGCAGAACCTACACCTACCACAGTTACAACACCTGTTGTGGAAACAGTTACAACAGAAGGATTGCTTGAAGTCCATGTTACAGATTTATCAGAAGCATCGGCAGGTAACACTGTTGCTTGCAATTGTACCGGAGCACTTACCGGAGTTAATGTTAATGTAGACTGATCTAAATTAATACTTGTTGCACTTATAGCACTTACTGTTACCGCACAGATTGCAGTATGATTACCATCTACAGTAGTTACTGTAATAGTAGTAGTACCAATTCCTTGTACTGTTACAATACCGGTTGCTGATACTGTAGCTACCGATGTATTGCTTGAGGACCATGTTACATTTTTATTAGTAGCATTTGCAGGATTTACTGTTGCAACTAATTGTACCGGAGCACTTGTAGCCGCTAAACTTAAAGTAGTTTGGTCTAATGTAACACCAGTTACCGAAATCGCACTTACAGTTACTGCAGTAGTAGCAGTAAAGCTTCCATCAACAGTTGTAACTGTTATAGTTGCAGAACCAACTGAGACTGCTGTTACTATACCATTAGAAACTGTTGCAACTGCAGGATTACTTGAACTCCATGTTACTGATTTATTTGTAGCTCCTGCAGGATTAACAGTTGCTGTTATAGTACCTGTTGATCCAATTGAAATGTTTAACGTTGGTTGATCAACAGTAACACCTGTTACCGGAGTAACACTTGCATCTACAGTTACAGTACAAGTTGCTTTCACACTTGGTGCAGCAACACATGTTACGGTAATTATAGCTGTACCAACACCAACAGGAGTAACTTCACCTGTTGTTGGATTTACTGTAGCAACTGCCGGATTAGAAGAAATCCATGTTACTGATTTATCTGTAGCGTTAGCAGGTAATACAGTTGCTACAAGTGTTTGACTTGGATCGGTAGTAACAAAACCAATAGCTGCAGAAGTAGAAACAGACGTTGGTAAAATTGCATTTACAGTTACCGCACAGGTTCCTGTTATGCCGCTACCATCTGTTGCTGTAGCTGTTATTGTTGCTGTACCTGCAGATACTCCTGTCACAACCCCTGTTGCACTTACTGTTGCTACTGCAGAAT
>JAJUFK010000323.1 GCA_029266015.1 Bacteroidota bacterium | reverse complement strand
CTTGCATTTGATAATAATTCCAATGTATTATTATCAAATATTATAATGGCTTTATTTATATTTATTTGGTCAAATGATACATTTGCTTATGTGTGGGGTATGCTTTTGGGAAAACATTTGTTATTTCCACGAATATCACCAAAAAAAACAGTTGAAGGCTTTATTGGAGGCCTTATTTCTACAATTGCTATAGCTATAGTTATTTCAAACTATTTTTTCTTTGATTTAACTCTTTATCAATGGATTGGTGCTGCAATAGTTATTGTTATAGCATCAACGTTTGGTGACTTAACAGAATCTATGCTCAAACGATATCTTCAAATTAAAGATTCAGGAACAATTTTGCCGGGACACGGAGGCTTTTTAGACAGATTTGATAGTGTAATTTTTTCAATTCCGGCATTTTTCACATATTTGCAAATAATTACATTGTAAATTTATATAGATATGAAAATTCACAAAGAAGGCTATTCAACCATAATATTTACCGGAGCAGTGTTAAGTTTGATACTATTATTTTTACATCAAAAAAATGTAGAATCAATTATATTGTATCCTCTTTCACTTGTTTTTTTGGCATTCTTTATATTTATTATTAGTTTTTTTAGAAACCCTAAACGAGTGTTTACATATAATACAAATGCAATTATAGCTCCTGCCGATGGTAAAATTGTTGTGATTGAAGAAGTTGAAGAAACCGAATATTTACATTGTAAATGTCGTCAAATCTCAATTTTTATGTCACCACTCAATGTACATATAAACAGATATCCTTGTTCTGGCACTATCATAGAAAGCATTCATCATTCGGGGAAAAAACTTCCTGCTTTCAATCCAAAATCTTCTACTGAAAATGAACGTACAACCATTGTTATGGAAACTCATTTTGGAACAATTGTATTCCGTCAAATTGCCGGTGCTGTTGCCAGAAGAATTGTAAACTATGCACAAAAAAATGATATTGCCAACCAAAATTCAGAATTTGGATTTATAAAATTTGGATCTCGTGTTGATATATTTATTCCGCTAACAATGGAAATTTCTGTTTCTCTTAATCAAATAGTATGGGGAGGACAAACAATTTTAGCTACTAAATAACATGAACATTCGTATTTCTATAATAAATTATAGCAATACTATTCCATTTATTTTTGGACTTGAATCTTCTGAATATATAAAAAGAAATTCTACATTTTTTTACCATTATCCTGCTCAAGGTGTTGAATTACTCAAAAATAATACTGTAGATATATCAATTGTACCGGTAGCTACCATTTCAGAAATCCCCAATGCGTCAATTGTATCAGATTTTTGTATTGGCACACAAAAAACTGTTGCATCTGTAAAATTATTTAGTAAAGCACCTATCCATGTCATATCCCACATAGTATTAGATTATCAATCAAGAACTTCTAACCTACTAACGCAATTATTATCAGAAGAATATTGGAAAATTTCACCTATATTTAGTATTGGCAAAATTGGTTATGAAAACGATTCCTCAATTGAATCAAAAGTTATAATAGGTGATAGAGCTTTAATTAACTACGAACACTACACCTATTCATATGACTTAGCTGAAGAGTGGAATAAAGCATATTCATTACCATTTGTATTCGCTTGTTGGATTGCTAATAAACAAATACCTATAGACTATCTTAATGAATTTAATAAAGCTTTAGAATATGGAATTAATAATATAGATGAATCTATAGATTATTGTAAAAAAGACGTTTCATTTGATTTACGTAACTATTTACATCATAATATAAATTTTTATCTTGATACTGAAAAAAGACAAGCTATGAATTTATTTCTGCAAAAAACTTTACAAAAAATATAGATTTTTCATGTAATTGACTTACTTGTTAATAAGTAACTAATAACTCCAAAGCAACTTTAGAAACTTACTGATATGCAGTAATTATTTTTGTATATAAAATAAAACTGCATGAAATTAGATACAGTAATACATACTATATTACAATCAAATAATTTTATAACCATACCCGGGTTAGGCAGTTTTGTTAGTCAATATCATCCCGCAAGAATTATTAAATCAGATTATGTTAAATTTATTCCACCTCGAAAAGTTATTGCATTCAATACATTAATTCAACAAAATGATGGTATTTTAGAATCTATTTTACAATCGGATTATAAATTAAGTTTATCCGAAGCACAAAAAGAAATAGATTTATTTGTTAATACAACCAAAGAAATATTACAAACATCAAAACTATACCCAATTCAAGGGGTTGGTACATTATATTATAGTGATCATTCTATATTGTTTGAACCTTCATTTCAAAACAATTCATCAAATCAATATGGTCTTTCTGACTTCTTTGTTCACATCCTGCCACAAGAAACAAACATCAATGATTATGTAGAGAAAAAAAAAAATGAATTACCACTCCATAAAAAAATAATAAAAACCACATTTATATTATCTCCTGTTTTATTTGCAGCAATACTAATTCCTAACATTATACATGCTCCACAAATGACAGGTATTATATCTTTATTTCGTGATACTGAAGCATATGTAGATTTTAGTATTCCTCAAAAACCAAAGCCAATTCTATCATATAAAAAAACAGAACAAATAGAATACACGCCACAGCAAGAAAACATTACTATGTCGGAATCAAAAGAAACTAATAACGTTTCAAATAATAATTCTAAAGAACAACAAAAAAATAATTCTACGAAGCTGTTGGCGGCCAAGTTAGGGTTTCTGTATCTCGACACGGGAGCCCTCTATCGGGCCGTCGCCTGGAAAGTGCTGAAGG
>JAJUFK010000173.1 GCA_029266015.1 Bacteroidota bacterium | reverse complement strand
CGCCGGAGCATACGCAGCTTCGCCTATGCCTATTAATGCACGTAGTAAGAGTAATTGATTATAATTTTCTGCAAAAGCACATACAAATGTTATAATACTCCATGCAGCAACCATTATAGCAATCATGTATTTTCTGCTCCATCTGTCAATAGCTATGGCCATAGGCAATACACATACTGCAATAACTAATGAGGTAACCCCTTCTAACAAGCTTAATTGAACATCGGTAATATTCCAATCATATTTAATAGATTCAAACAAAACCGACATTACTTTTCTATCGGCAAAGTCAATAAGATATATTACAAAAACTAAAAATAAGATATAAAACGAACGATGTTTAGCTTTTATAATCATACAAAATTCATTCTTTACACAGCATACTTATATAGTATCAAATTCATATTTTGCCACCAATGGAATTCGCCTGCCAAATCCAAATGCTTTTGAAGAAACTCTGAGAATAGGAGGAAACTGAAAGCGTTTGTATTCATTCGCATTAACCAAACGAACTGTTTTCAATACTGTTTCTGGAGCAAATCCTTGTTCTATGATTTCATGTGTTGATAATTTTTTTTCAATATATTCAAATAAAATGGCATCTAACGTATCATAATCAGGTAAAGAATCAGAATCTTTTTGATTTGGTCTTAGTTCTGCAGAGGGAGGTTTTATAATTGTATTATGTGGAATAATTTCTGTTTCTTTATTGATATACTCTGCTAATTTATACACATCGGTTTTATATACATCACCCAAAATAGATAAACTACCGTTCATATCTCCATACATGGTACTATACCCAACCGCAGCTTCACTTTTATTTGATGTATTAAGCAAAATAGCACCAAATTTATTGCTAATTCCCATTAACAAAACTCCTCGCAATCGAGCTTGAATGTTTTCTTCGGCAACATTAAACGGTTTATTTGCAAATACAGTAGAAAGACTTTGTATAGTGGCATTGTACATACTATGTATTGGAATAATGTCATACTGCACCTGTAATGTACGAGCTAAAGCCACAGCATCATCAACAGAATGAAAACTTGAGAATTCTGAAGGCATAAGTAATACACGCACATATTCTGCCCCTATTGCTTCTACTACAAGAGCCAAAACTACGGCAGAATCTATTCCTCCCGATAGTCCTAATACTGCCGAGGTAAAGTTATTTTTTCTGAAATAATCACGAATACCCAAAATCAACGCATCGTGAATTTTTTTTATTTTGTTATATGGTTCTTCTTGTACAACAAGCATTTGGGATATATTCTCTACATCAAACATATAAAAATCTTCTTGAAATTCTGCCAATTCATATACAATTTTACCTTGAGAATTTACAATTTTAGAACAACCATCAAATATAATTTCAGTATTTGCCCCAACTTGATTTACATAAATAATAGGCAGTTTATATAGTGAAGCATTATCTTGTAAAACTTTACTTCGTAAATAATCTTGATTATATGAAAATGGCGATGCTGCAATATTTATAACAAAATCGGGGGAATATGTACTCAATATTTCTAAAGGAGAGGTTTTATAAATTTTATCTTTTGCAAATGCAGTTTCTACCACTTGTTTATCCCATAAATCTTCACAAATGGTAATAGCTATTTTTTTACCTTTAAATTCTATTACAGAAAAATCTGTATTGGGTTCAAAATACCTGTATTCATCAAAAATATCATATGTTGGCAGCAATGTTTTATTAAACTGAGCATACATAGAACCATTGTATAAAAACAAGGCAGAATTAAACAACCGTTTACCTTTTTCACCTTCATTTAATGTAGGACAACCAACCACGGCAGCTATTTCAATACATTCAAGAGCAATAGTTTGCACTGTTTGTAAACAAGCTTCTACAAAATCACGTTGTTCCAGTAAATCAAGCGGAGGATACCCACAAACAGATAATTCAGAAAAAACAACAATATCAGCTCCTTCTGATTGCGCTTTTCGTATATGTGCAATTATATTTTGAGCATTTTGTTCAAAATTTCCAATATGATAGTTTAATTGAGCAATAGCTATATTCATGTAAAACACTAATTATTTTGACTGAGATGTATACAATTCCAATAATTCTTGAGCTGCTTTAAAAGAACTCATATTGCCTTGAATTACTAATTGTTCGTATTCTTTTATTTTACTTACTATACCTGTATGAGAATAAAAATTTTGTTTTAAATAATCATGAATAGTTTCATACATCCAAAATGAAGCTTGAGTATGACGTTTGGTTGTAAAAAAATTATTTTGTTTTGTCTTATCCATGTATGTTTGAATATGATTCCAAATTTTTTCTAAGCCTTGATGTTCGAGTGCAGAACAAACAAAAACTTCGGGATTTATGCCTGACGGATGCTGAGGGAAAAGATGCAAAGCCGATGAATATTCAATTCTTGCCATTTGAGCTTTTTCTTTATTTTCGCCATCAGATTTTGTAATAGCTATGCTATCAGCCATTTCCATAATTCCTCTTTTGATACCTTGCAGTTGATCACCTGCTCCGGCAAGCATAAGCAACAAAAAGAAATCAACCATAGAATGCACAGCAGTTTCTGATTGACCAACACCAACAGTTTCAACAAAAATCACATTAAACCCGGCGGCTTCACATACTATTATTGTTTCACGCGTTTTACGAGCTACTCCACCTAACGAACCTGCTGATGGTGAAGGTCGAATATACGCATTTGGATCAACAGAAAGCAATTCCATACGAGTTTTATCGCCCAATATACTACCTTTTGTTCTTTCGCTGCTAGGGTCAATAGCCAATACAGCAAGTTTATTTCCCTGAGCAGTTATAATCTTACCAAATGATTCTATAAAAGTACTTTTACCAACCCCGGGAACACCCGTAATACCTATACGAATAGAATTCCCCGAATATGGCATACATGCATGAATTATATGCTGTGCCATTTCCTGATGCTCGGGTAAACTACTTTCTATAAGAGTAATAGCTTGACTTACAATAGTAATATTCCCTTGTAAAATTCCATCAATATAGTCTTGTAATTTGAGTTGAGACTTTTTTCGCTTGTTTTGCTTAAATTTCAAAACAGCTTCATTATTTGTTGTAGGGGGTTGCTCCACTCCTTTTTTCTCTTCTAAATGACTACAAAATGTACCGTCTTGATGTTCCATTGAAATATATTTTATTATTGCGAATGTACAATTTTTTTTATAAGAATTACAGCAATTTAACACAATCACAAAAAAATAGAGGATAACTACTTATTCAGTAAAAATTGTGATTACTTTTAATTTCTAAAAAAAATCTATATTTGCATAATTATGGCTCCCAAAATTGAAGAAAATATACGAATCGATAAATGGTTATGGGCTGTGCGATTATATAAAACACGTAGCTTAGCAACCAATGCATGTAAAAATAATCAAATTATAATTGATTCAATTGGAGTAAAACCATCAAGAACTCTTAAAATAGGTGATATAATTCAGGTTAAACGTCCTCCTATTGTAAGAACATATAGAGTTTTAGGATTATTGGCACAACGAGAATCGGCAAAAGTGGTAGCCGATTTTATTGAAGATATAACTCCCGCTGAAGAATTACAAAAATTAGAGATTCTTAAATACGTAAAACCGGTATATAGAGAACGAGGATTGGGACGACCAACAAAAAAAGAACGAAGAAGTTTAGAAGATTTTGGATATTTATAAAGAACATGTTGACTGCAAAACAAAAAAGAAAAGAAAATATAGCCGAATATATCTTATATATGTGGCAATTAGAAGATATACTACGTGCATATAATTTTAATATTAACAAACTTGTTGAACAATTTTCATATCCGCAACATATAAAATCAGATTTACATCAATGGTATTCTGAAATGGCTTTAGCAATGAAAAATGAAGGTGTTGAAAAATCGGGGCATCTTATGCAACTAAAAGAACTGGTGCAAGATTTATCAACATTGAATATTCAATTATTACAGAAAAAAGACGAAAAAGAATATTATGAATTATTTAATGATGCATTACCATATATTTCTGATTTAATCAACAAATCAGACAATAAAGTAAAAAACGAAATAGATGCTTGTTTTACAGGTCTTTATGGATATATGATGCTCAAAATGCAAAACAAAGAAATTTCGGAAGAAACGCACAAAGCAATGAAGATTTTTAGTAAATTGCTTGCTCGGTTATCATTCAAATTTCACGAATACGAAAAAGGAGAACTTGATTTAGATTTATAAAAAATTACATTACAATGGCAATACTTGCACCATCATTACTTTCAGCAGATTTTTCGAATTTACAAGCCGATATTGAATTTGTGAATCAAAGCAAAGCCGATTGGTTTCATTTAGATATTATGGACGGTGTATTTGTTCCAAATATATCATTTGGGTTACCTGTAGTAAAAGCTATAAAAAAACACGCCAAAAAACCTCTTGATGTTCACCTAATGATTGTAAATCCCGATGCATATATTATACAATTCAAAGAAGCCGGTGCCGATTTACTTACTGTTCATTATGAAGCTTGTACTCATTTACACAGAACTATCCAATCAATTAAACAAACAGGTATAAAAGCCGGTGTTTCTATAAATCCACATACTCCGGTTGCTGCACTACAAAACATAATTACACATGTTGATTTGATTTTAATAATGTCAGTAAACCCGGGATTCGGGGGGCAATCATTTATACCTGAATCATTACAAAAAATTTCCGAATTACGCAATCTTATTACTCAAACTCACTCAAAAGCATTAATTGAGGTAGATGGTGGTGTAGATACTACAAACGCGGCAACAATTATACAAAAAGGTGCCGATGTATTGGTTGCCGGCAATGCAATATTTGCAGCTACAAACAGAAATATGGTAGTTGACATGATAAAATCACTCTAATTTTATATATTATTTTTAATTGCAACTAACATAGTATATAACTCCTCTCTATGTATAGGTTTGCTTATATAATTTATACATCCGGCTTTCAACGATTTATTTTTTTCATCTATTCCGGCAAAAGCAGTTTGAGCTATTATTTTTTGTTGTGGATTTTGAGCAAGAATTTCAGCTGCAGCCTCATAACCAGTAATATCTGGTAATCGAATATCCATAAGTATTACATCATACACCTTATCACTTGCTACATATACTGCTTTTTTGCCGTACGATACTCTATCAACATAGCATTTCCATTGATTAAGCAATGCTTCTAAATATTGTGCATTAAAATCATCATCTTCAACTATAAGTATGCGAAGCCCTAATTTTAACTGTTTTACATTATCATACTCATTTATTATTTGTTCTGCTTCAATTACTGATGGTAATTCAAACGGATAGGTAAAATAAAATGTACTTCCTTTATCAAGTTCTGAAGTTATTGTAATTTCACCACCAACTATATTTAACAAGCCT
>JAJUFK010000222.1 GCA_029266015.1 Bacteroidota bacterium | reverse complement strand
TCAGTATTATCAAAAAGCACAAAATATTGCAAGTGCAGCAAATGCTTCTAATGAAACAGGATGGTTATCAAATGAAAAAGAAAACAGATATTGGCTGATTGAAAATCTTTTAAATTCAACATATTCAGGGTACCGTTCAGCCTTGTATATTTATCACAGAAAAGGGTTAGACATTATGAGTGATAAAGCAGCAGAAGGCAGAAATCAAGTATTAGAAGCAGTAAATGAACTCGAAAAAGTATATAGAGTAAAACCAAGTGCATACTTACTTACCATATTTTTTATGGCAAAAAAGGAAGAAATAATACAAATTTTTAGCGATGCAACTCCCGAAGAAAAACAAAGAATCAATACGTTAGCTAAAAAATTCAATCCAGCAAATGCTTCAGAATACGACAAACTGCTAAAATAAAAACTACACAATGCTATCACGATTATATATATCAAATTATGCATTAATAGATTTTCTGGAAATACAATGTCATGCCGGACTAACATCAATAACCGGCGAAACCGGTGCAGGTAAATCAATTATTTTAGGAGCATTGTCATTAGTATTGGGTAAACGAGCAGATACCAGTATACTTAAAAATTCTGAACAAAAAAGTATTATAGAAATAGAAGTTATAATTACAAACAAATATGTTCAAACCCTTTTTGCAAAGCATGATGTAGATTTTGAACCCCATACAACTTTACGACGCGAAATTACACCGCAAGGAAAATCACGAGCTTTTATAAACGATACTCCTGTAAGTTTACAGGCATTAAAAGAAATAGGTGAATCTCTTATTGATATCCATTCTCAACATCACAATTTATTGCTTCGTGAATCGTCATTTCAATTGCAAGTAATAGATGCAGCAGCAAACAATAGTGAATTGCTTAATGCTTATATTCATGAATACAATCTTTTATTATCAAAACAAAAAGAATTGCGTTTATTCGAACAAAATATGGCAACATATTCATCAGATTTAGACTATACACAATTTAGATTACAAGAATTAAAAGAAGCCCAACTAAAACCAAACGAATTAGAAGAGCTTGAACAAGAAGCTCATATTTTAGAACAAGGCGAAGAAATACTTCATTTGTTTGCCCAAGCAAAATCAATATTTGAAAGTGATTTTGGTAGCTTAAGCGGAATAAAAACCCTTTCACAAGCTTTTCAAAAGAAAGCTCATATATCAAAACAATTTTCTGAATTAAGCGAACGTCTTACTCAAAGCTATATAGAATTAAATGATATAGCCCGCGAAATTGAAATATTAGAAAACACTCTCGATTTTGACCCGGCAAAATTAGATGCTATTCATTCTCGCATAGATGTATTACAATCATTATTACATAAACATAAAGTAACAACTATATCAGAACTCATAAAAGAAAAAGAACGATTACAAACAATTGTTGACAAAATAGAACATGCAAATTTTGACTCAAAAGAATTACAAGAATCCTGCAAAAAACAAGAACAAATTGTATATGAATTATCTAAACAACTCCATGATAGCCGCAAGCAAGCCGCAAAAAAAATTGAACCTCAATTAATAACAATGCTTCAAAAATTAGGTATGCCTTCAGTTTCTTTTTCTATTGAAGTAGAATATACATCACAATATATGGAACATGGATGCGATTCAATTGTTATGAAATTTTCGGCAAATAAACATATACCGCAACAACCATTAGGCGAAATAAGTTCGGGTGGTGAACTTTCACGAGTTATGCTTTGTTTAAAATCAATCATAAGCACTTCTAATTCATTACAAACTATAATATTTGATGAAATTGATACCGGAGTTTCAGGAGAAATCGCAGATCAAATGGGGGCAATTATGCAGGAAATTTCTAAGCATTTACAAGTAATTGTTATAAGTCATTTACCTCAAATTGCAGCAAAAGCACAATTTCAATTTAAGGTTTTCAAAGAAGAAACGTCTAATACCACAATTACAAAAATTGTGGCTTTAAATAACGAACAACGTGTAAAAGAATTAGCAAAAATGATGAGTGGAAAACACATTACCGAAGCTGCAATACAAAACGCAAAACATTTATTAGGAATACTATAAAAAAAATTACAACACAATGAGTTACAATTTACTAAAAGGGAAAAAAGGAATTATTTTCGGAGCACTCAACGAAATGAGTATCGCGTGGAAAGTGGCAGAACGTGCCGTAGAAGAAGGTGCTGAAATAGTATTAACAAATACTCCAATGGCTATACGAATGGGCGAAATGGATGCTTTAGCTACTAAACTTAATGCAAAAGTAATAGCTGCTGATGCTTCGAGCGTAGAAGACTTAGAAAATTTATTGAAAGAATCAATGGCGCATTTTGGTGGCCAAATCGATTTTATTCTTCATTCAATTGGTATGTCTCTCAATGTTCGCAAAAAGCGACCATACGACGACCTGAACTATGAATATATGATGAAATCATTGGATATTTCAGCAATTTCATTTCATAAACTGTTACAAACAGCTCGTAAATTAGATGCAATTAGAGAATGGGGATCAGTAATAGCTTTAAGTTATATTGCAGCACAACGTACATTCTATGGCTACAATGAAATGGCAGAAGCAAAAGCAATGTTAGAATCTATTGCCCGTAGTTTTGGGTATATATATGGCCGCGACAAAAAAATACGAGTAAACACCATATCTCAATCACCTACCCTAACCACTGCAGGCCAAGGTATTAAAGGATTAGAAGATTTATTAGACTTCTCGGAACGTATGTCGCCACTAGGTAATGCAACTGCCGAAGATTGTGCTGATTATTGTATTGTTATGTTTTCTGACCTCACAAGAAAAGTAACTATGCAAAACTTATTTAACGATGGTGGATTTTCTAATATTGGTATGAGTTGGCGAGCTATGAATGTATATTCAACCAGTTTAGAAGATATGAAAAATAATATTGATAAAATTATAGACTAATTCTAAATACATGAAACAAGTATTTGTATTACTATTATTGGCAACAACAAGTGTTTTTGCACAAAATTACACTAATGTAAGTGCTTCTGAATTTAAATCTTTAATTGAAAAAAAGAATGGTGTAATTGCAGATATTAGAACTCCTGCTGAATTTGAGAGAGGATATATTCCCGGAGCAACATTATACAATTCGCAAGACCCTAATATTGGTACTCTTTTACTTTCTATTCCTAAAACAAAACCTGTATATGTTTACTGTTACTCGGGAGCACGCAGCAGACAAATTGCTACATTTTTAGCAAACAACGGATACACACAAGTTTATAATTTACAACGCGGACTTATAGACTGGAATTCTATGGGATATACCCTTCAAACTCCGGCTAATGCTGCAGCAAATTCACCTCAACCTCATGCATATTCTCTTCAAAAACACACACAATTAATCAATAAACAATCATTGGTATTTATAGATTATTATGCGCCATGGTGTGCCCCATGTAAACAGATGATGCCAATGATAGATGAACTTACTGCTCAATATAAAGGTAAAATCTTAATTGAAAAGGTAAATACCGATGCCAGTAAAGAAGTAATGCAACAATTACAAATAAAAGGTGTACCATATTTGGTGCTTTACAAAGACGGGAAACCTGTTTATACACAATACGGTATGGTATCAAAAGAAGTTATTCAAACCGAATTTGCAAAATATATCAAATAATTCTTGATACGTTTTGCTCATACAATGTAAGCAAACTATGTAAAATACGACTAAAATTCATTTTAACGTAATTAATAACATATGAAAAAAGTAATTGTATTAGGAGGAGGATTTGCAGGCGTAGAAGCAGCTATACGTTTACAAAAATCCGGTATTTGTGATGTAACTTTAGTATCAGACAGAGATTTTTTATACTTATATCCTATTTCTATTTGGATACCTACACATGGTATATCAACAGATTCTGTTAAGGTTTCATTGTATGAAATACAAAAAAAACATCGTTTTTCACTTGTAATAGATTCTGTTCAAAATATTTCGCCAAAAGAAAATACAATACTATGCAGCAAACAGATACTTACATATGACTATGTAATAATAGCATTAGGAGCAAACAAATTGAGCCACAATGGAATAGAACACACATACTCAATTTGTGGCAAACCGGAAATTTCTATTGAAATACAAAAAGCATTAGATGCTATCATACAAAAAAAACAAGGCACTATAGCTATTGGGTTTGGAGGCAACCCCAAAGATATGTCTGCAGTAAGAGGCGGACCTGCATTTGAATTTGCATTTAATGTTCATACGTATTTACAATCAAAAAACCTTAGAAACTCAATAGAAATTCACATGTTTGCCCCCATGAAAGAACCTGGAGCTCGTATGGGTAAAAAAGCATTGAGTATGGTAGATACTATGCTAAAT
>JAJUFK010000343.1 GCA_029266015.1 Bacteroidota bacterium | reverse complement strand
ATCATTACCTTCGTTTAGAAGTCGTTCACATAAATGAGAACCAATAAATCCGGCACCTCCGGTTACAAGAATTCGTTTCATTAGTTATATATGGTATTTTTATTTTTTTTATTATTATACACATGACGTTTGAATAATTGGTTTTTTACCTATTCCAAAATAATCAAATCCATTGTCAAGCATATCTTGTGTTTCGTATATGTTTCTTCCATCAAAAATTACTTTACGTTTCATGATTTTTGCCATAATTTCGAAATTAGGCATTCTAAACTCCTGCCATTCAGTTGCCACTATAAGTGCTTCCGCATTATTTAGGCATTCGTATGGTTCGTTACAATAGGTAATTATATCTCCAATTATTCGTTTTGTTTCATGCATAGCCACAGGGTCATACGCATAAATTTTAGCACCTTGTTCTAGTAATTTTTTAATTATTACTAATGATGGAGCTTCGCGCATATCATCGGTATTTGGTTTAAATGATAGCCCCCATAATGCAATTTTTTTACCTATTACATTACCTTCAAAATATGTTATAATTTTATCAAACAATACCTCTTTTTGTTTTTCATTAACGTGTTCTACAGCTTCTAATACCTTAAGGTCGTAGCCATGTTTTTTTCCGGTTTTTATAAGAGCTTTTACATCTTTAGGAAAGCATGAACCTCCATAACCGATACCGGCGTATAGAAATTTACTTCCTATGCGAGAATCACTACCTATTCCTTTGCGAACCATGTGTATATCTGCACCAACAATTTCACATAAATTTGCAATATCGTTCATAAAACTAATGCGTGTAGCAAGCATTGAATTTGCGGCATATTTGGTCATTTCTGCCGAAGGAATATTCATAAAAATAATAGGATGACCGTTGAGTAAGAAAGGTTTATAAATTTTTCTCAAAACTTGTTCTGCACGGTCAGAATCTACCCCTATAACAATACGTTCTGGTTTCATAAAATCATCAATAGCCGCACCTTCTTTTAGAAATTCCGGATTTGAAGCTACATCAAAAGGAATAGAAACTCCGCGTTTGTTAAGTTCTTCTTGACAAGCATTACGAACTTTTTCGGCAGTTCCTATGGGTACTGTGCTTTTGGTAATTATTACAAGATAATCAGTCATGTGTTGACCAATTTCGCGAGCTACTGCAAGTACATATTGTAGGTCGGCACTGCCGTCTTCGTCGGGTGGTGTTCCTACTGCAATAAATACGGCACTGCAATTATGCAAACATTCCGGTAATTGTGTACTAAAAAGTAATCGTTTTTTTTGGAAATTTTGAATTACTAAATTGTCTAATCCTGGTTCATATATTGGTATTATACCTTTTTGTAATCGTTCTATTTTTGAAGTATCAATATCTACACATGTTGTAGTTATTCCTGTTTCTGCAAAACATGCTCCCGAAACTAAACCAACATATCCTGTACCTACAATTGTAATATTCATAGTGTAATTATATTTTGTATATTGATATATATAAAAAGACACATACAATCTCTTTGTATGTGTCTTAGTATGTGTTAGATTGTTTTATTGACCCATCATTTGTTGCATGGCATTCATGTCCATTTTAGGAGCTTCACCTTTTTTGGTAGCAAGTAATTCCACTTCAAAAATAAGAGTTTCATATGGTTGAATAGCACCACGAGCATTAACACCATATGCTAAATTTTCAGGTATATATAATTTAAATTTACTTCCAACAGGAAATAATGTCATACCTTCAACCCAACCTTGAATAAGTTTTCCGGGAGTTAATGATAAAGTAACAGGATTAGCTCCTTTTGAGCTGTCAAAAACAGAACCGTCTAATTTAGTTCCATGATAATTTACTGTTACAGAGTCATACATTTGAGGTTTTGCTCCGGTTCCCATTGAAATTACTTCATATTGTAACCCTGAAGCTGTTGTTGTTACTCCGGCACGTTTTTTATTTTCTTCTAAGAATTTTTTACCTGCCTCTATATTTGCAGAATATTTAATTTTTATTTCTTGCATTGCAAAATTTTGAATTGTGTTACTTATTTCTGCAACTGCAATTTTATATGATTCAGGGTCTTTTGCGTCTAAATAACCAGCTATAAATGCATCTAAATTAAGCGAATCTAATTTATCTTGTGCTAAATTTGTAGCAACACTTAACCCTAAACAGTAGCTTGCACTGTCTCGTAAGTTAGTTAATTTTGCATCTTTGTCTTTTTTTAATCCGTTACAAGCTAATAAACTTATAGCTACTGTGGTAATTGTTGTGAATTTTACAAGTGATTTCATGAGATTTGTATAAATTATTAATTATTATTTTTTTACTGTGTCTTTATAAAGGGAATCGCGTGCAGTATCAATATAATTTCCTTTTAATGTTTTAATAAGTTCTACATCAAAAAGTAACGTTTGATATGGCTCAATTAT
>JAJUFK010000073.1 GCA_029266015.1 Bacteroidota bacterium | reverse complement strand
TTCCAAAACAGACAATAAAAACAAACGATAATAAACAAAAAGGTAAAAATCGCAATAAAGCCAAAAATAAGAACAAAGTTAGTGCCTAAATAATTGCAAAAACAACAAATATAATTCGTATGATTTTTCTATACTATGGTTAAATTCTTTGTAGTGTTCTGCAAAAATCTTTGTATCACTTTTACGATAAGAATATACTGTCTGTAAAGTCTTTATTCGTATTAAACGTCTATTAATCATTGTAAAAAAACTCTATTTTTTAGACTGCAAATGTACTATTAATTTTTAATTGGTTATTATTAATCCACAATTATTGTCTTATTTTAATATTGTTTATACAATAATTAACGACAGTGTAAATTGATTTGTAAACATAATTTTTTTCAATGTCTATTCTTATTCTGTAAGTGTTAGTTTTGTATTGAGTAAAATAGTACTTGAACTAGATCCTATCATTATTTCAAAATCACCGGGTTCTACATTTAATTTACCTGTTTCTGTATAAAATCCTAAATCGGCACGTTGCAATTTAAATTCTATTTGTTTGCTTTCGCCGGGGCTAAGCGTTACTTTAGTAAACCCTTTTAATTCTTTTACAGGACGAACAACCGACGCTACCACATCACGTATATACAACTGAGGTGTTTCTGTACCTGTTCTGTTTCCTGTATTAGTAATATGTGCTGTAATTGTATATTCTCCCTTTTTAGTTTCTTTAAGTACAATATTTGAATAAGCAAAGGTTGTATAACTTAATCCGTGACCAAATGAATATAACGGGGTGTTTTCTATATCCATATAGTGCGACCAAAATACTTTATTAAATCCTTCGGGACGACCGGTATTTAAATGATTATAATATACAGGTATTTGTCCTACACTGCGAGGAAACGACATTGGTAATTTACCTTGCGGATTATAATCACCAAACAGTACTTGAGCTATTGCATTTCCGCTTTGTTGCCCCAGTTGCCAGGCTTCCACTATTGCTGGTATATGTTCTCCTGCCCATGGTATAGTAAGAGGTCGTCCGTTCATAAGTACCAAAACTATATTTCTATTTACTGCATACACAGCCTCAAGTAATTCTTGTTGTACTCCGGGTAATCCTATATCAGAACGGCTTCGTGCTTCGCCCGATTGAAAACAATTTTCACCTAAAACCATAATTATTACATCGGCTTTTTTTGCAACTGCTATTGCTTGAGCAAATCCACTTTTATCTGTTGTATTTATATTTACAGTATGAATAAATCCGGCAGCATTGGTATGCACTAAAGCTCCTTGAGCATATACATAATCATTAGTATATACAGATATACCTTCGAGTACCGAAACAGCACTGTTTTTAACAGCTTGAGCTCTCCAATTTCCCAACGGAGTATCTTTATCATTTGCCAAAGCTCCTATTACAGCAATATTTTTTTGATTTTTTGATAACGGCAGCAGCGATTGTTCATTTTTCAACAACACAATAGCTTCTAATGCACTTTGCAAGGCTTCTTTTGAATAATCAGTATTTTGCAATATAACTTTTTCATGTTCTTTGTCACAGTATTTATAAGGATTATCAAACAATCCCATTTCAAATTTTATACGCAATATTCTTCGTACAGCATCGTCAATTAATGATTCTTTTACTACTCCTTTTTCAATAAGTGTTTTTAAATCATTTCTGTATGCATACGATTCCATATCCATATCGCAACCTGCTTCTATAGCTAACTGTGCAGCATGATATCGGTCCTGAGCATATCCATGTGTTGCCATTTCCATGATTGACCCCCAGTCAGAAACCACAAATCCTTTAAAATTCCATGTATTTTTTAAAACATCGCGAACCAACCATGAATTACCGGTACAAGGTACACCATTCAATACATTAAAAGCATTCATAACTGTTGCCACATTATTTTCTACAGCAGCTTTAAACGGAGGCAATATATCATTGAATAGTGTAACCTTACTTACATCTACTGTATTATAATCACGTCCTGCTATTGGAAAACCATATCCGGCAAAATGTTTGGCACATGCAGCTATAGTTTGACTATGCGATAAATCTGTACCTTGAAATCCTTTAATTTTAGCTATTCCTACCTGTGCAGTCAAATAAGGGTCTTCTCCAGCTCCTTCCATTACCCGTCCCCACCGCGGATCACGCGATACATCGAGCATAGGAGCAAATGTCCAATTAATTCCGGCTGCCGATGCTTCAGTTGCCGATATACGTGCAGCTTGTTCTATGGTTTGCATATTCCAACTTGCGGCTTCGGCTATAGGAACAGGAAACGCAGTTTTATATCCATGAATTACGTCCATTCCAAATATAAGGGGTATACCCAATCGCGATTGTGTAACAGCAATTTCTTGTAACTTACGAACCTGTTCTACACCATATACATTTAATACTGAACCAACCAAACCTTGCCTTACATCGTTATACTTCCTTTTAGAATTAGATTCTTGTGGAACAGGACCTGTTGCATCCCAAAAACCATTGTATTGAACCAACTGTCCTATCTTCTCATCTAACGTCATACGCGAAAGCAATTCATTTACTTTCTCATCAATACTTTTTGATTTTTGCGAACAAGCAAAACTCATTGTAGATATTACCATAATTATTACTATTTTTTTCATCTACTTTATACGTTATTTCATGGATATTACAACACACCTCACTGTAACCATAATATACGTATATGATTTCTTACAAACACAGTATATTCATAGTATACAACTATCAAATATACAAAAGATAATTATACAACACATATTATCTGCATATTTTAAAAGAAAAATGTTAGATTTTGAAACACTAACCTTAGTGTATTTAAAACAAAATAAAGTTTCATAGAAAAGAATTTGTGAAAATATTTTTTTTTACAAATTAAATATCCTATATTTGAACAAGGAAGAATATAAAAATGAAAAACTATGAGTGAACAATTACACAATGAATTTAAGGAAGATGCTTATTCAAAATCTATTCGTGCCGGCAAACGCACCTATTTTTTTGATATTAAAGTAACCAAAACAAACGATTTCTTTTTAACTATAACAGAAAGCAAACGTGTGTTTCAATCTGAAGGACAATTTAGTTACGAAAAACACAAAATCTTTTTGTACCGCGAAGATTTTGAAAAATTTATGGAAGGTTTAAATGATGCATTTAGGTTTGTAGAACTTAATAAACAGAGCGAATTACATTCATTAGAATTACAAGACGAGTATAAGAATATAGAATTTGAAGATTTGCACGAAAAAGAATAATATTTTTTAAAAAAGCTGATTGAAACACAATCAGCTTTTTTTATATTTGCGGCATTATGACAGCAAAAAGTTTAGTATCAATATCAGACTATAAAGTCGAAGATTACAACCGAATTTTACAATTAGCTTCAGAATTTGAAGCAAACAGTTATCAAAATCTTTTACACGGAAGAGTTATTGCAACCTTATTCTTTGAACCCTCTACCCGTACACGATTAAGTTTTGAAAGTGCTATAAACCGCCTACGAGGACGTGTTATTGGATTTGCAGATATTGGCACCACCAGTTCTACAAAAGGAGAATCATTACATGATTCTATTCGAATGGTATCAGGATATTGCGACCTTATTGTAATGCGCCACCCACTAGAAGGTGCAGCCCGATATGCAAGTGAAGTATCGTCGGTACCTATTATAAATGCCGGCGATGGAGCAAACCAACACCCTACTCAAACCTTGCTTGACATGTATTCCATACTTAAAACGCAAGGCACGTTGCAAAATCTTGCAATTACTCTTATTGGCGACCTTAAATATGGACGAACCGTACATTCGCTTATTATGGCAATGATGAACTACAATCCTCGGTTTTACTTTGTTTCGCCACCGGAACTTACATTGCCAAATGAATACAAACAAATTCTTACAAAACACAATATTCCTTTTTCGGAACATACCGATATGCAAGAAGTTCTAGACATTAGCGATATTATATATATGACTCGTGTTCAAAAAGAACGCTTCTCGGAACCAATGGAATACGAAAAAACTAAAAATTTGTATGTACTCAAAAATTCTATGCTTGCCAACACCAAAGAAAATATGAAAATTCTTCACCCTCTGCCTCGTGTAAACGAAATAAGCATGTGTGTAGACGCTAACCCCAAAGCATACTATTTTGAACAAGCAAAAAATGGCGTTTTTACTCGTCAAGCTATTATTTGTCATTTATTAGGAATTAAAATATAAGTGAATCATGGGCGACATTCAAGGACGACACCTCATAGTAAGTGCACTAAAAAACGGAACGGTTATAGACCATATTCCAAGTAAAAGTTTGTTTAAAGTAATTTCTATTTTAAAACTTGAGAATATACACTCTCAAATGACTTTTGGTACAAATTTAGAAAGTAAAAAATTAGGCAGTAAAGCTATCATAAAGATTTCAGATAAATTTTTTGAACAAGAAGAAATCAATAAAATTGCCATAATTGTACCCGAGGCTAAATTAAATATCATAAAAAATTACGAAGTAGTTGAAAAAATGATAGTTACATTACCCGAAACTATCGTGGGTATTACCAAATGCTTTAACCCTAAATGTATTACAAATCACGAAAAAGTAACACCAAAATTTACCGTAGTTGAAAAATCGCCGGTAAGTTTGCAATGTCAATATTGCGAAAAAATTACTGTGGAAGAACACTTCAATCTTATTTAACCCCGTAATTATACTATGAATATACTCTTTATAGGCGGAACAGGAATTATAAGTTCATCATGTTCTGCATTAGCTGTAGAACGCGGCTACAAAGTGTTTCATATAAACCGTGGCAACTCGCAAAACATTCGACCTGCATATGGGGTAACACACATACAGGCCGATATTCGAAATTTTGAACAATGTACTCATATTCTTTCAAACTATACATTTGATGTAGTTATTGATTTTATTTCATTTATTCCACAGCATATTGAACAAAACATACAACTGTTGAGCGGAAAAACAAAACAATACATTTTTATCAGTTCTGCATCTATATATCAAACTCCGCCACTTACCCTACCTGTAACAGAAAACACCCCACGCGAAAATCCCATGTGGGAATATTCACGCAACAAAATTGCCTGCGAAGATGTATTATTTGATGCTTACACAAACTATTCGTTTCCGGCAGTAATTGTAAGACCATCGCACACATACGATAAAACATTGCTACCCATAGAAGGTGGCTACACCGTATTGCACCGCATGCTGCAAAACAAACCAATAGTAATACACGGCGACGGAAGTTCTATTTGGACACTTACTCATGCCCGCGATTTTGCAAAAGGCTTAGTTGGATTATGCGGCAAAACAAATACCTTAGGCGAAGCTTTTCATATTACATCAGACCAATGGCTCACATGGAACAGAATATATGAACTAATAGGTAACCAACTTGGCGTTACACCGCAAGTAGTATATATACCATCAACCACAATAGCTCGCTACCACAAAGAAATAGGCGACAGTCTGCTTGGCGACAAAACACACAGTATGATATTTGACAATTCAAAAATCAAACAATTTGTACCCGACTTTATATGCACCACACCATTTGAACAAGGAGTAAAAGAGATAATAGAGTGGCACACCACTACCCCATCGTTCCAGCAGATAGACAATGAACTAAACATATTGTTTGACACTATGATTGCAAATCATAGCTAAAACAAAAAAAGGCGAGTTGCCCCGCCTTAAATGTTTTCACAACGGAATAATCCTTATTGTGATTTGGTTCATTTTGTACAACAAAACTATAAAAAAAATACCCATACAAACAAATAATGTAATATTTTTTTTTATAATTTTAACCCTTAAACCATAAGAACAAAAAAATGAAAAAAGTATTAGGACTGGATTTGGGTAGTGCATCAATTGGGTGGGCACTTATTAATGAAAATGAAGAAAACAACAAAACAACTTGTTCAATTATTGCTCTTGGGACTAGAATTATTCCCTATGAAGGAACTGAAGGAAAAGACTTTGCCAAAGGAACTGGAGAAAGTAGAAATTCGTTAAGAACTAAGGCACGAACAACTCGAAAAGGCTATGACCGTTATCAATTACGAAGAAAATATCTTGTAGATATTCTTATTAAAAACAACATGATGCCTTCGGACGAATTAAAACAACTACCGAAAATGGAATTGTGGGGTTTACGAGCAAAAGCAGTAAACGAGGAAGTTTCATTACAAGAATTAGGAAGATTATTGTTGTGGCTCAATCAAAAAAGAGGTTATAAAAGTAGTAGAAGTGATGCAAACAAGGATAAAAAAGATACTGCGTATGTTGCTGAAGTTAAAAGCAGACATGAAATTATAAAAAAACAAAATATAACTATTGGGCAGTATTTTTACAATGAATTAGTAAAAGACAACTTTTATAAAGTAAAAGAAAATATTTTTCCAAGAGAAGCATATATTGAGGAGTTCGATGCTATATGGAAATACCAAGAAAAATTTCATCCCGAGTTACAAAATTGCCCAAATGAAGTTTTATCTCAATTTGGGAAAAGCATGTTTCCAAGTCCTGCCCAAGAACATTTGAGAAATGAAATTATTACAATGGGATTATACAATCTTATCAGAAATTTTATCATTTACAATCAACGTCCTCTCAAATCGCAGAAAGGATTGGTTTCTGTTTGTGAATTTGAAGGGTTTACCGTTAAAAAAGGAGAAAAAGAATATTTCGTAGGACCTAAAGTAGCACCTAAAAGCTCACCCCTGTTTCAATTAGTTAAAATATGGGAGAACATCAACAATATTAAAATCAACAATCGCAAAGGCGAGGAAATTAAAATAACTCCCGAACAAAAAACAGCCATTTTCGAACATCTTGATAATAACGAAAAACTGACACAAACCGATTTATTAAAAATACTTGGACTTAGAAAAGACGATTGTTATATAAATAAACAACTTGCAAAAGGACTTACCGGAAATATTACCAAACATGCTATTAAACAATGCCTTGGCGAAAAATATGACACTTTGTTGAGACTTGAATTAAACATAGTAACAGAAAATACCGAATGCTATTTGTATAACAAAAAGACAGGCGAAGTACTCAACGCAAAACCAAAGATGCACGTCGACCCAATTGTTGAAAAAGAACCTTTGTATCAATTATGGCATACAATCTATTCAATTTCAGACCAAGAAAAATGCAGTAATGCGTTACAAACCAAATTTAAGGTTGATACTGAGACAGCAAATAAACTCGCATCAATCGATTTTACAAAATATGCTTTTGGAAACAAATCGGCAAAAGTAATTCGCAAGATTCTTCCTTATTTGATAGAAGGTGATGGCTATTCCGATGCAATGAGCTATGCCGGATACGACCATTCAAACTCATTAACAAAAGACCAAAACCTTGACCGTAAATTATTAGACGCTTTAAACCCAATTGCCAAGAATTCATTACGCCAACCCATAGTAGAGAAAATTCTAAACCAGATGGTGAATATAGTTAATGCCATCATTGAAAAACACGGTAAACCTGATGAAATTCGAATAGAACTAGCACGTGAGTTGAAACAAAGCAAAGAAGAAAGAAAAGACACTGAAAAAAACATAAACCAAAGAGAACGTGAAAACGAAACTATCACAAAAGAACTTGCAGAATTTGGATTGCGAGCTACACGTAACAACATCATTAAATGGCGTTTATATAAAGAGATCGATAATGAAGACAAGAAATTGAATGCCATGTGTATTTACTGCGGACAACCAATTTCTTTAACAGAAGCCATTAAGGGGAATGATGTTGATATTGAACATATTATTCCTAAATCGAAGCTGTTTGATGACTCTCAAAGCAATAAAACATTGGCACATCGTCATTGTAACAGAAATAAAAACGATTTAACCGCTTTCGATTTTATGAAAAGTAAGTCGGAACAAGCATTGGCAGAATATGTTGATAGAGTTAACACATTATATGCAAATCATGTGATTAACAAAGCTAAACGCGATAAACTCTTGATGACAGAGAGTAAAATTCCCGACAATTTTATTGACCGACAATTACGGGAAAGCCAATATATAGCTAAAAAGGCAAGAGATATTTTACAAACTATCTGTCATACTGTGTGGACAACCAGCGGAACGGTAACCTCTGAACTACGCCACTTGTGGGGTTGGGACGATGTTACCATGAACCTGCAATTTCCCAAATACAAGGCAATACCAGAGATGACTGAAATTAAAGAATGGGAAAGCGAACACGGTAAAAACAAACACAGCAAGGAAGTGATAAAAGATTGGAGCAAACGCGACGACCACCGTCACCACGCTGTTGATGCACTAACAATTGCGTGTACGAAACAAGGATTTATTCAACGTTTCAATACATTAAGTTCGAGTAAAACTCGTGATGATATGTATAAAATTATTGAAGATTGTTCTATTGAATTTAATGAAAAGCGTTCGTTGCTCGAAAAATACATTGTTTCGCAACAACCCATTTCTGTTGCCGAAGTAGAGAAAGCCGTTGGCAATATTCTTATTTCATACAAATCGGGCAAGAAAGTAGCTATTACCGGAACTCGTAAAATCGGGAAACGGGGTAATAAAAGGGTTGTTCAAACAGGGATTATCGTACCACGAGGTGCTTTAAGTGAGGAAAGTGTTTATGGTAAAATTAAAGCACTCGACGAAAAGAAACCGCTTAAATACATCTTCGAACATCCGCATCTAATTGTAAAGCCACACATAAAACAATTAGTTGAAGAACGACTTGCAAAATACGATGGTGATTTCAAAAAAGCATTATCTTCAATAAAGAAAGAACCTATCTTTTTGAATAAACAGAAAACAATAGAACTGGAATATGCCACTTGTTTTAAAGACGAATATGTTATTAAATACAATGTCGACATCAATTTCAGCAAAATTGATAAAGTCATTGACTCCAAAGTAAAGAAAATTCTTGAAACTCGTTTGTCAAAATTTGGAGGCAAAGCCAAAGAAGCTTTTAAAGATGTTCAGGGCGAAAACAAACAACAAATAAAATGGTATGTCGATGAAGGACTTGAACGCCCTATTAAATCTGTTCGTTGTTTCACCGGACTATCAGCAGTAGTACCTGTAAAAAAAGATGAACAAGGCAACGATATTGGTTTTGTAAAACCCGGCAACAATCATCATATTGCCATCTATACTGATAAAGACGGCAACAAGCAAGAACACGTTTGCACATTCTGGCACGCTGTGGAACGCAAGAAATATGGTATTCCGGTAATTATAAACAATTCCAATGAGGTTTGGGACAAAATACTACAACAACCCGAAGGGACATATCCCGAAAGCTTCTTGGAGAAACTACCAAAACCAAACTTAACAATTGAATTAAGCATGCAGCAAAACGAAATGTTTATTCTTGGAATGACAAAAGATGATATTGAGGCTGCTGTTGCAATTGGAGATTTTAAGGTGATTAGTGATAAATTGTATAGAGTTCAAAAGATGTCTATTAACCCAAGCAGTGGATCAATTAATATATTTTTTAGACATCATTTAGAAACAGAACTAAAAGATGATGCAAATGCCAAGAAAGTCAATCGCTTTTACAATGTTCAAAGCCTTGGAGCCTTATTTAATTTACAACCCTATAAAGTTAAGATTGATTGCTTAGGAAATATAGTTGATGTAAAGGAAAAATAGATTCGAAGTTGTTCCCAAACTAAATTAAGAAAAAATCTATTCACGGGGTGACTATAAATCACCTTGTGAATAAAAAAATACAATCCTCTCAAATAAAAAAATCTTATGTATATTTGCAGTGCAACACTAACACATTACACGCAATGCATTTTGAACCGGGAATCGTATATCATATCTATAATCAAGGGAATAATAGACAAAAACTGTTTTTCAACCGCGATAATTACTTGTTTTTTATTCAAAAAATTCGAACATACATTACCCCTCATGCCGATGTGTTAGCATGGTGTCTTATGCCTAATCATTTTCATATTTTGGCGTTAGCTAAAGATACTACTACTGTAAGCTTCCCATTTTTAGGACAGTGTTTAATTATAATGTAACAAAGATATTTCTTTTCCCTTAATGGGAGTACTCCCATTAAGGGAAAAATCGCAAAATTTTACAGGACTCAATCCTCCTAAGGCATCATGGGGGCGAT
>JAJUFK010000130.1 GCA_029266015.1 Bacteroidota bacterium | reverse complement strand
TTTCTCTACGTAAAGTTACTTTAACACCTATTGGCATTCCTTTACGCAATTTGAAATTTGATATATCCTTTTTAGAATAAGTTGGTATTGCTTTTTGACCTGCAATCAAAGATAATTCATTTACTGCAGTTTCAATTAATTTTTTATCGGCAACAGCTTTACCTATTCCTTGATTTATAACAATTTTCTCAATTCGAGGTACTTGCATTTTTGATTTATACCCATATTCCTTCTGTAAGTTTCCTTGAACTTTTTCGAAATATAACTTTTTTAATGTAGGTGTATAGCTCATTATTTAATCTCCTCTCCTGTCTTTTTTGAATATCTAACTAATTTTCCTTTTTCATTCACTTTTCTGCCAACTTTTGTTGGTTTACCTGTAGCAGGATTTACAAGCATTAGATTTGATATATGAATTGGAGCCTCTTTTTTTACAATTCCACCTTGCGGATTTTTAGCATTAGGTTTTGTTGCTTTTGAAATCAAATTTACTCCTTCCACAATAGCTTTATCAGTTTTAGTAATCATTTCTAAAACTTTTCCTTCAGTTCCTTTATATTCTCCGGTAATAACCACTACTGTATCACCCTTTTTTATATGATATTTTTTTTGCATCTTAATTATTGTTTTATTTATAATACTTCAGGTGCTAGTGAAACAATTTTCATATATTGTTTATCACGTAATTCACGACCAACCGGTCCAAATATACGAGTACCTCTCATTTCTCCCGCTTCGTTTAATAAAACAACAGCATTATCATCGAAACGAATATATGAACCATCAGGTCTTTTGACTTCTTTTGTAGTACGAACAATTACGCCTTTAGTAACTTGTCCTTTTCTTACATTACCATTTGGGATAGCATCTTTTACGGTAACAACAATTTTATCGCCTATAGATGCATATCTTTTACGAGTTCCACCTAGTACTCGTATACAGAGAACTTCTTTTGCTCCGCTGTTATCTGCAACATTTAATCTTGATTCTTGCTGTATCATCTTATTTCGCTCTTTCTATGATTTCTACTAATCGCCAACATTTGCTTTTACTTAATGGGCGTGTTTCCATTATTCTAACAGTATCACCCTCATTACACTCATTTTTTTCGTCATGAGCTACAAATTTGGTTGTTTTTTTTAAAAACTTACCATACATAGGGTGTTTAACTTTTCTCTCTACAGCAACAACAATTGATTTTTCCATTTTGTTGCTCACAACGATTCCTATACGTTCTTTTCTGAAATTTCTTTCCATGTTAGATGTTACTTATCTTATTTATTAAGTTCTCGTTCTTTTAAAATTGTTTGTAATCGAGCAATTTTCTTACGAGATTCTTTTATTACATTCGGATTTTCAAGTGGTGATATTGCATGATTAATTTTCATTTTATTAATCTGCTCTAGTTCAACTTGTAGTTTTTCTTCCAATTCTTTTGTTGTTAATTCTCTTATTTCAGCTGCTTTCATGTGTATCATTTTTTCTATTCTTGAACATAATCGTTACGAACAATAAACTTTGTTGTTACAGGCAATTTTTGAGCAGCTAAACGAAGTGCTTCTTTAGCAACATCTAAAGGAACTCCTTCAGCTTCAAATAAAATTCTACCTGGTGTAACCGGAGCAACCCAATGAGAAGGAGCTCCTTTACCTTTACCCATACGAACTTCAGCTGGTTTAGAAGTTACAGGTTTATCAGGAAAAATTCTAATCCAAATTTGACCTTCACGTTTCATATAACGTGTAACTGCAATACGAGCAGCTTCAATTTGACGCGATGTTATCCAACAAGTTTCAAGAGATTTTATACCAAATGATCCGAATGCTAGTTCGTGACCTCTTTGAGCATTTCCTTTCATTCTCCCTTTTTGTTGCTTTCTGAATTTTGTTTTTTTAGGTTGTAACATTGCTGTATATTCTTAATTATTATTTTTTTCTTTTTCTCATAGATTTTTTAGGTGCAGCGGTCAAATTGCTATTAGGAGATAAATCAACTTTTCCATAAATCTCACCTTTAAAAATCCATACTTTTAATCCTAATTTACCATAAGTTGTAGATGCAGCTGCAGTTGCATAATCGATATCAGCGCGTAATGTATGTAATGGTGTTCTTCCTTCTTTATACATTTCTGAACGTGCCATTTCTGCACCATTTAATCTACCTGAAATTTGCACTTTAATACCTTCGGCTCCCATTCTAATTGCAGAAGCTATTGCCATTTTTATAGCTCTACGATATGCAACACGACCTTCTAATTGACGAGCTATACTATCTGCAACAATTATAGCATCTAATTCAGGACGTTTTACTTCAAATATATTGATTTGAACTTCTTTATTAGAAATCTTTTTAAGTTCTTCTTTTAGTTTATCAACTTCTTGGCCTCCTTTACCTATAATAATTCCTGGACGAGCCGTATTTATAGTAATGGTTACTAATTTAAGAGTTCTTTCAATTATAATTTTTGAGATACTAGCTTTTGCAAGACGAGCATATAAATATCGTCTTATTTTGTAGTCTTCGTGTAGTTTTTCAACATAATCATTACCACCATACCAGTTAGAATCCCAACCTTTGATAATTCCTAATCTATTTCCTATTGGATTAACTTTTTGTCCCATGAATATAATTTTATGCTTCTGTTTCTAATTGAATAGTATCTACCACTACTGTTACATGATTTGAACGTTTTCGAACTCTATGAGCTCTTCCTTGAGGTGCCGGTTGAATACGTTTTAACATTCTACCTTCATCAACAAATATTTCTTTAATATATAATTGATTATCTTCAATTCGTTTTCCTTCATTTTTTTGTTGCCAATTGTTAATAGCACTCAAAACTAATTTTTCAACTTTTCTTGAAGACTCTTTTGTAGAATAACGCAATAAATCAAGTGCATTATTTACCTCTTTTCCTCTAACCATATCTGCAACCAATCGCATTTTACGTGGTGACGAAGGGCAATTTCTTAAGATAGCAAAAGCTTTAAGCTTTTTAGCATCCTTAATTTGGTCAGCTTTTATTTTCTTTCTATTACTCATGACTTAGTTCTTATTTCTTTTTATTCTTTTTACCTGCATGACCTCTAAAATTTCTTGTTGGTGAAAATTCTCCTAGTTTATGTCCAACCATATTTTCGGTTACATACACCGGAATAAATTTATTACCATTATGAACAGCAATTGTATGTCCAACAAAATCGGGAGAAATCATAGAAGCTCTTGACCAAGTTTTGATTACTGTTTTTTTTCCACTTTCATTCATTTGTAAAACTTTACGTTCCAAATTGAAATCTATATATGGACCTTTTTTAAGTGAACGACTCATATTACGTTTTCAATTAAATTATTTTTTTCTTCTTTCAATTATTAAAGTGCTCGATGCTTTTTTGGGTGCACGTGTTTTATATCCTTTAGCAGGTAACCCTTTACGTGAACGAGGATGTCCTCCTGAAGCACGTCCTTCACCACCACCCATTGGGTGATCAACAGGATTCATAACAACACCACGTACTCGTGGGCGACGACCTAACCATCTACTTCTACCAGCTTTTCCTGAACGTATTAATGAATGTTCAGAATTGGAAACAGCACCTATGGTAGCTTTGCATGATGTTAATACCATACGAGTTTCACCAGAAGGTAATTTAATAATTGCATATTTTCCATCTCTTGATGCTAATTGAGCATAGGTTCCTGCGCTTCTTGCAAGTTGTGCTCCTTTACCTGGAGTTAATTCTATATTATGAATCACTGTTCCAAGCGGAATTTCTTTTAAATATAAACTGTTTCCGATTTCTGGTTCTACACCTTCTCCAGAAGCAATTGTTTGACCAACTTTAATTCCTTGGGGTGCAATTATATATCTTTTTTCACCGTCAGTATATTGAACTAAACAAATATTTGCACTTCTATTTGGATCATATTCAACAGTTAAAACTTCTGCTTGAATATTTTCTTTATCACGTTTAAAATCAATAATACGATATTTTTTCTTATGACCACCACCAATATAACGCATAGTCATTTTTCCGGTATTATTTCTACCACCTGTTCTTTTTAATGTTTCAACAAGTGATTTTTCAGGTTTTACTTTTGATAATCCTGTATTAACCGCTACAATTTTATGTCTTTGTCCGGGAGTTACCGGTTTCAACTTTTTTACTGCCATTGTTTTATATATTACTATAGAAGTCTATTTGTTCTCCTTGTTTTAAAGATACTATTGCTTTTTTATACGAATTAGTTTTTCCAACTACTACACCACTTTTAGTATTTCTAGTTTTTACTTTACCGGCATAACGAATTGTATTTACTGATTCTACGGTAACACCATACATTTCTTCTACCGCTTTTTTTATCTGAGTTTTGTCAGCATTTTTATCTACTATAAACCCGTATTGGTTTAAAGTATCTGCTTTTTTTGACATTTTTTCAGTTATTAGTGGTCTTTGTAAAATTTCCATTACCAATTAATTTTTTAAATTTTTTTCAATTTCTTCTACCGAACTCTCAAAAAGTATTACATTTTTCGCTTTCAACAGGTCGTAAGTATTTATTTCAGAAGCACTTACAACTAAAAACCCTTGTAAATTTCGCGATGACAAATATACATTTTTATTTATATTTGGTAATATTAATAAAGAGTTTTTATTATCAATTTTAAGATTTTCTTTGATTTCAAGTAACTTTTTGGTTTTAGGTACCTCAAAATCAAAGTCTTCTACTACAGTAATTGCATTATCTTTAACTTTTGAAGACAATACAGACTTACGAGCTAAATCTTTTAATTTTTTATTTACTTTTTGCGAATAATCACGTGGTTCAGGACCAAATATTCTACCTCCTCCACGGAATAATGGGTTATTTAAACTACCCGCACGCGCTCCTCCTGTACCTTTTTGTCTTTTAATTTTTCGAGTACTACCAGCTACGGCATTTCTTTCTTTTGAGCTATGAGTTCCTTGACGTTTATTTGCTAGTATAGCTTTAACATCTAAATAAACTGCATGTTCATTTGGTTCGATACAGAAAATTGATTCATCTAAAACCACTTTCTTTTTGGTATCTTTTCCTTGTATATCTTTAACTACTAATTCCATTATTTAGTCATTATTAAATATCCACCTTTAGCTCCGGGAACTGCTCCTTTCACCAATACTACATTTTTTTCAGGTAATACTTTTACCACTTCTAGATTCTCAACTTTTACTTGATTGCCTCCCATTCTTCCACCCATTCTCATACCTTTAAATACACGAGAAGGAGTAGAACAAGCACCAATAGACCCCGGTGCACGAAGACGATTATGTTGACCATGTGTACTTTCTCCAACACCACCAAAATTGTGTCGTTTAACAACACCTTGAAATCCTTTTCCTTTTGATGTTCCGGTTATATCTAACCAGTCGCCAACTTCAATAATGCTTGATACATCAAGTACATCACCTAAATTAACTTCTTTATCAAAATCACGAATTTCTACAACAGATCGTTTTGGAGTAGTATTTGCTTTTTTAAAATGACCTAATTCTGCACGTGTAGTATTTTTCTCTTTTTTCTCATCAAAAGCTAATTGAACAGAGTTATACCCATCTGTTTCTTTAGTTTTTATTTGAGTAACTACACAAGGACCTGTTTCTATAACAGTACATGCTATATTTTTACCATCGGGTAAAAATATAGAAGTCATACCTAATTTTTTTCCTAGTATTCCGAGCATTTTTACAAATTTATTACGTTATTACACTTTTATTTCTACTTCTACACCACTTGGCAACTCTAATTTCATAAGAGCATCAACTGTTTTAGAAGTACTACTGTAAATATCCAATAGTCTTTTATGCGATGCCAACTGAAATTGTTCACGAGCTTTTTTATTTACGTGAGTAGAACGTAATACTGTAAAAATTCTCTTGTGAGTTGGCAGCGGAATCGGACCACATACTACAGCTCCTGTAGTTTTAACCGTTTTAACAATCTTTTCGGCTGACTTGTCTACAAGATTGTGGTCATATGATTTCAACTTAATTCTGATTTTTTGACTCATGCCTTTAATTATATTAATTGTATTTATTTACTTTTATTAATTACTGCTTCAGCTAAGTTTGCAGGAACTTGTTCGTAATGATCAAATTCCATGGTTGAAGTAGCTCTACCAGATGTTATGGTACGCAAATCGGTAACATATCCAAACATTTCTGCCAATGGTACGAACGCTTTAACAACACTTGCATTATTTTTAGTATCCATTCCACGAATTTGACCTCTACGTTTATTTAAATCACCTACAACATCACCCATATATTCTTCTGGAGTAACAACTTCGATTTTCATAATTGGTTCAAGTAATTTTGGCCCTGCTTTTCTGCAAGCTTCTTTGAATGCTAATTTTGCACATATTTCAAATGATAATGCATCAGAGTCAACGTCATGGTAAGAACCATCCATTAATTGCACTTTCATTGATTCAACATTGAAACCTGCCAATACACCATTTTCCATAGCTTGTTTGAAACCTTTTTCAATTGATGGAATAAATTCTTTTGGTATATTTCCTCCTTTTACATAATCTTCAAATTGTAATCCATCTTTACCTTCATCTGCAGGTCCAAGTTTGAAAGCTATATCAGCAAACTTACCTCTACCACCAGATTGTTTTTTAAATACTTCACGATGTTCAACTTCTTGAGTAATACATTCTTTGTAGTTTACTTGAGGTGCACCTTGATTACATTCAACTTTAAATTCACGTTTTAAACGGTCAATAATAATTTCGAGGTGTAATTCACCCATACCGC
>JAJUFK010000219.1 GCA_029266015.1 Bacteroidota bacterium | reverse complement strand
TGTTTGAATATTGAAAAGCTAAACTATACTAGATATCTTGTTTTCTATTTTGAAGACATGCTGTTTTAGTAGTCCGTATTCCATAACTATCTGATCTTTGAAGCGTTTTTTTATATTTTGAATTTATTGCTCCGGTTGTAATAGGAATGGATAATAAAGTACCTGTATAGAGCCCCAATGATAGTGTTGATAAAGGTTTTTCATATGCTTTTTTATATTTGGTTTCTGTATATTTAATAGTATCGTACACTTTTACTGTAAGTGTATCGGTAATTTGAGTTCTAACTGTATCATAAACTCGAATAGTATCAAATATAGGTTTTGGTTTCGGTTTTGGTGTAGTATGTTTTATTGTCGGCTTTTGCTCTTGTAACTGAGGTTTAGGTTGTAATGTAGTAACATTTTCTGTAATTAAAATTTGATTACCAAATAATTTATAATTGTATTTGTTGCGTAAAATTATATTGAGTACTTCATCAATATTTTGTTGAGTTACAGTTATGGTAACTGTCTCTGTTTCTGGTATTATAGAACTATTAAAGGTAAACCGTATATTTGTAAGTTTTTCAATGTCACGTAAAACTTCTGTTAATGGTTTATTTGTTGCGCTATAGCTTATTTTAGTGCTATAAATATCTGTTTGCGAGTAACCTACAGTTGAGCAAAAACACAATACACAATAAATAAACAGTAGTTTTTTATACATTCTTCTTAGGTATTGAAATAGAATTTTATCAATATACTCAACAAAAGTACAAAAAACAATGGTGATTTGCTATTGCTTGTATAAAAAAACAAAAAAAAGCTGATATAGAAATATATCAGCTTGTTATATATTATATATAAAAAGTTTTATTGTACTTGGTATGTTTTTGAATCAATTTTTGTAAAACTGATAGTAGGAAAAGCTTCGTTTATCATTGCTATTACATTTTCAATAGTTTGATTTTCGAATGTTCCCGTTAATTTTTCTTGTACAATTGCCGGGTTTGTAATAGTAAATGAGCATTTGTAGTGACGTTCTAAATCTTTGAATACCTGTTGTAATGCTGTATTATTAAATAACAATATACCTGTTTTCCACGATGCGTAGTTTATATCATTATTAGATGATTTCACAATTGCACCATTAGTTATATCAACACGTTCACCTTTGGTAATAGTTTGTTTTTGAGTAGGAGTAGATACCATAACTATACCCGATTCAACTATTACTTGTGATTCGTTAACTTCAAATGATGTTCCTAATACTTGAACTTGTAAAGTATTGTTAGTAATGGTAAACGGAGCTTTAGGATTTGGTGTAATAGAACAAAAAACGGTACCTACTGTAGATATGTTTCTTGCATTTGATTCAAATTCTTGCGGATATGTTACTTGAGCACCTTTTTGTAAAACTATTTGTGAACCATCGTGTAACACTATTGTTTTTATAGTTTGAGTATTGTTAGCAATAGTAATCATTTCCGGTTTTGCAGTGTGCATTACAAAGAAAATTCCAACTATAAGTATAGCTACAGCTGCTACAGCACTTATTGTTTTCCACAATGAAACTACTTTTGTAGGTTTTTTGTTAGAAATAGTAGTTGTAAAATTTTTATAAGCTTTATTTTTATCAAAAGATGTGTTGAGTAATGATGAATTATGCCAAATTTGACACGCTTGAATAAATTCTTTTTTATTAGCTTCATTACTAATAACCCATTCCAACAGCATAGAATTCTCTTGAGCCGAATTCTCGTTGGTTAAATATCCTGTTATTAGTTCTTCTGTATTCATAACTGTATATTAAATTGTTACAAAAATATGACAATGTTTTATATTAATACCCTATATGCATATAGAAATTATTAACAATACAACCAGAGGTTTTTCGGTTTGCATGTATTCTCCTACTTTTTTTCGCAAAATGCTTAAAGCCCTGGTAATGTTTGCTTCTACAGCTTTTATAGATATATTAAAATAGTCTGAAATCTCTTTATTTTTTTTACCTTCAAATCTACTCATTTCAAATACTTCACGGCAACGTTCGGGCAGTTCTTTAATAGCTTCGCTTATATGATGTTCAAGTTCTGTGTTATGATACGGGTCTATAAAATCAGCTTCTATTTTTTTTAGTTCTACCCATGCTTTTTCTCTATATTTTTCTTCTAATTTTTGGTGTTTTATATAGTTTAAACACGTATTTTTTACCGATCTGAATAAATATGATTTGAGTGAAATAATGTTTTCAAGATTTTCTTTTTGCTCCCACATTTTTAAAATTATACCCTGAACTATTTCTTCAGCTTCGTCAGCATCGGGAATAAATGAATGGGCATAAGTGCACAAACCGGTATAATATTGAGAATAAATTGTTTCAAACACTGCGTCCCAATTCCCATTCTGTATGTGTGTTTTTTGTTCCAATTTGTTTTGAAGTAAAAATAAGTTTCACAAAAAAATTGTGGAAATATACAATTTTTTTTTATCGTTTCAAATTCTTATTTTTTATTACATTGTAAATGTATACTTTTTTACTATTTATGGTTTAATTGCTCGCAACATTTCTCTTTTACCATTTGGGGGGCCTGGTATTTTTTTAATTGTAAATCCAATTGCTTCTAAGCATCGCCGTACAGTTCCTTTTACACAGTATGTGGTAAGTATTCCTTGTGATTCCATACATGCATATATACGAGCAAAAATTTCTTCAGTCCAAAGTTCAGGTTGTTTTTCGGGGGCAAAAGCATCGTAATATACAATATTACAACCAGGAAGTTTGTGTATTGTAACTACATCAATATTTAGTTTTAGTAGAGTAAAATATTGATGTATGTATATTGGTACACCCCAAGCACATGTATGAATATCTGTAAAATATGATTGTTTGTTTTCTTCCCACAATTGTTCGTATTGTAAATTGTTTACTTCATCAATGTTTAAAGGATATTTTTCAATACATATGTATGTTGTATGTTTTTTTTGTTTTATTGCCTCTACTAAAGTATTCATAGCATTGAGTCCTGTACCAAACCCAATTTCTAAAATAGTAGGTGTTTGTTTCGTAGAATAATTATATGCATTAGTTATGTAAATATGTTGCGATTCGTTGTGTGCTCCATACGTAGAATGATAATGTTCTTGTAGTTGTGGTATATATAGCGTGTTGCTTCCGTCGGAGGTTTTTACTACAAAACGTTGCATTAAATTCGTGCTTTATTATATAAAAATAAACAAATTATACTGTATACTATGTTAGGAATCCATACAGCTATGCGAGGATCTAAATCGGAATTTATGGTAAAAGTAGTAGTTACTTGCATTAGCATTATATATGAAAATGAAAGAGCTAAACCTATTACTATATTTATGACTGTACCTCCTCGTTTTTTCCTATTAGATAAACTAACTCCTAAAATTGTAAGAATAAAAGTTGAAAACGGGTATGCCCAGCGTTGATATTTTTGTACCAATAATCTATTAATATTGTCGGTACCTTGTAAACGTTGTATTTCAATATATTCATTGAGTTCGTCAATATTCATTTTTTCAACATACATAGTACGCATTTTAAAATCTTCGGGTAATAAGTAAAAAACCGTATCAAGTATTTGCCCTGTGGTAATTTTTTGTTTTCCTTTTTCTATATCACGAATTACATAATTATACACAATCCATTTCTCTTTTTCTGAATCCCAACGAGCATAGTCGCTGGTGAGTTTTGATACCATTTTCCCGTTTTCGTATTTTTCCATTGAAAAGCGAAATGCATTTTCTGCATCTACATTATAGCTTTCCATATATATAAATATACCGGGACGTACTTGCCTGTGAATATT
This sequence comes from Bacteroidota bacterium, assembly GCA_029266015.1. GTDB lineage: Bacteria > Bacteroidota > Bacteroidia > Bacteroidales > UBA1715 > MWCJ01. The sequence goes on along the minus strand of JAJUFK010000219.1, from coordinate 598 downwards.
TCGTTCCCAATTTTGGAATCGGGTAAAAACATATTTATCTTCAAATGCTAATTTTACTTTGTTTGATTCGGGTATAATATACATTATAAGAAACCACGATAATATAGCTATTAATGTAGCAGAAATCATGTAGGGTCGTAAAAAGCGATTGAAACTGATGCCGCTGGCATGGATTGCAATAATTTCGGCATTTTGAGCCATTTTTGAAGTAAAAAATATTACCGAAATAAATACAAACATTGCACTAAACAAGTTTACATAATATGGTATAAAATTGAGATAGTAGTCAACAATGATTTCTTTGAGAGGTGCCGAATTTTTTATAAATTGTTCTTATTTTTCTTGTATATCAAACACTATGGCAATTGTCATAATTATAAGTATGGCAAACAAGAATGTTCCCAAAAACCGTTTAATTATGTATAGATCTATTTTTTTTACCATTGTCTTATAATCGTTGACTAAGTCGTGAAATCATTATTTTTTTCCATTCTGTGAATGTTCCGTTTATTATTTGATTTCGTGCTTGAGTAACCAAATCTATATAAAATGCTAAATTATGAATACTCGCTATTTGAGCGCCTAACATTTCGCCTGC
>JAJUFK010000327.1 GCA_029266015.1 Bacteroidota bacterium | reverse complement strand
GGCTTTGGTGGTCTCGATATTTATGTGAGTGAAAAAACAAAAGGAGATTGGGGACCGCTTCGAAATTTAGGACCAACAATAAATACAGCTTTTGATGAGCAAACACCTATAATTTGTGAAGATGGTGTTACATTATATTTTTCGTCTGAAGGGCATTACAATATGGGAGGGTTAGATATTTTTAAAACTACCATGATTGCTAAAAATGTGTGGTCAGAACCTGTTAATATAGGTGCTCCTATAAATTCTCCTGAAAATAATGCATATTTTTATCCTATTATGAATGGTAAGCAAGCATTTTATGCACTTGCTCGTCATGAGGGATATTTTACGTTTGGAGCTTCAGATATTTATCAATGTGAATTTCTTGATGTGAAACCACAAGACAAAGAGTTGCCTGTTACTTTGCAAGGTGTAGTGAGTTTTGATGATAATAAACCGCTCGATTATACTGTTGCCGTAACAGTTGTAAATGTGGCAACCAAAGATACTGTTAAAAAAATAACACCAAATGAAGCCGGAGAATATTCATTGGTTGTGCCTGCCGGAGAGTATAAAATTTATTTTACCAGACCAAAATATAATTCGGTAGAAAAACACGTGTCTATTGCTAAAACTACAGTAGAAAAAACAGTTCAGGTTAATGCTGTAATGTACCCAGAAGCTGTTGATAATAAAAAATATTATGTAATTCGTAATATTTATTTTGATTTGAATTCATATGAATTGAATAGAGATGCATTGATAGAAGCCAATAAGTTGCTTACTATTATGATGGAAAATCCAAGTCTCTATATTGAAGTTATTGGACATACCGATTCATACGGAAATGCAGATTATAATCAAAAATTATCAGAAAATCGTTCACGTGCGGTAATAGATTATTTAGCTAAAAACGGTGTTGAATACGAGCGATTTGTTTCTACAGCAGCAGGTACTACTCGTAAAGCTGTAATGGATGTTACCGAGAGTGGTGTTGTAGATGCAGATAAAGCAAAACTTAATAGACGTGTAGAAATACGAGTTCTAAAAACAAAAGGCGATGCCGAGATTATTGTAGACAATCGTCCTGATGAGTTAAAGTTTAAAGAATTTAATAGATTTTCAATTTTATTGCTTGATACTGTAGCAAAACAAGACACTAAAAAATTCACAAACTTAGGTGATAATGTTACTGTAATGGAATTTGCCAATAAAAATGGTACATACTATTATTATTATGGAGATTTTAAATCAAAAGCAGAGGCGTCAGTTGCACTTAACAATGCTATAGATAAGGGATATACAAAAGCTCAAATTATAGATTATTTTGCTCTCAATACATCAAATGATTTTGTAATAAATAATCCTGTTAAATTTACTAAAAAATATACTATTCAATTGCAAGCGTTAGAAAAACCATTGATTCTTCATGCAAATCCAATTATGGCTGAAGCAACTCGATATCAAACAAAAGATGGATATTATAGATATACTTATAAAGAATACGATGATATGAAAGAAGCTGAGCTTGACCTTAAAAAAGTAATTGAATATGGGTTTACTGATGCTGTAATTGTTGAGGTTAGTAAATTGAAAAATTAAAAGGATACTTATATTATTCAATATATAGGGCAAACCAATGTGTTTGCCCTTTTTTTTCAATATAGTGGTCGCTTTATTTCATACAATCTAGCTTCAACGAAAAACACAGAGTTTCATAGAACCATACAACCAACGAAATAGAATAACATTTTCGTCTGAATATATTTTTTCGTGGAGTGTTGTGTGTAATGGTGTCACTTAGAGTTTATAACACAGCATTTTTAATTAAAAATTTATAATAAAGAATTAAAAATTATATCACACTTTTTCAAAGGCTTCAATTATATGTTTAACTAATTTGTGTCTTACTACGTCTTTATTTTCGAAATATATAGTTTCAATTCCTTTACTTTGTTTAAACATGTCAAGTACTTTCTGAAGTCCCGAACGATTTTTATCGGGTAAATCAATCTGAGTAATATCGCCTGTAATTATAAATTTTGCTCGTTCTCCCATACGAGTCAAAAACATTTTGAGTTGATTGAGTGTTGCGTTCTGAGCTTCATCGAGAATTACAAATGCATTGTCCAAAGTGCGACCACGCATATATGCAAGTGGTGCTATTTGTATTACGTTGTCTTGAATTAAATCTTGTAATCGTTTTGGAGGCATCATATCGAGCAGTGCATCATAGAGAGGTTGCAGATATGGATTTAATTTTTCGCGCATATCGCCGGGTAAAAATCCTAATTTTTCATCGGCTTCAACAGCAGGTCTACATAGAATAATACGCTGAACTTCTCTGTTTTTAAGAGCTCGCACAGCCAAAGCAACAGCGGTATATGTTTTTCCGGTTCCTGCCGGGCCTATGGCAAATAGTAAATCTGATTGTCCTTCTTTTTTTACTAATTTTTTTTGATTTGGCGTGCGTGCTTTTATAGGTTTTCCTCCATTTCCGAAAAATAAAACATCGTTATTGGGATTTTCATTATCAAACAATGATTCATTGTGTTCGTATGAACTTAATATATCTTGAATATGGCTAAGCGAAATTCCGTGATGTTTGCGTATATGATATAAAATATGTTCAAATTGTAATTCAAATATTTCTATTTCTTTTTTGTTGCCAATTATCTTAATTTCACTGCCTCTTGCTATAATTTTAAGTTTAGGAAATGCCTT
>JAJUFK010000076.1 GCA_029266015.1 Bacteroidota bacterium | reverse complement strand
GGTAACATCGGCTATATGAACACCAATTTTATATGTGTTGTTTTCTAAAAATTCTATTGATAAAGCATCGTCAAAATCTTTTGCGTCTTCGGGGTCAATAGTAAAGGTTGTAATAGGTCTAAAGTCTTGGCGTTTTGCAATTTCTTTTTCACTAATTTCTTCGGGTAATGTAGCAGCAAAATCTTCAACTTCTTTTGAAAAGCGATAGGGTAGGTCAAATTCTGCAAGTATAGCATGCATTTCGGTTTCATTGTTACCTACATCACCTAAAACTTCTATGACTTCACCTATAGGATTTTTTGCTTTGCGTGGCCATTCGGTTATGCGAACTATAACTTTTTGTCCGTCTTTTGCCCCTTTGGTATGTTCTTGAGCAACAAAAATATCGAATGGTATTTGTTTTTTGTCAACAATTACAAATGCGTAGTGTTTATTTTTTTCTATAATACCCACAAATTCTCGTTTACCTTGTTCAAGTATTTCAATTACTTCACCTTCGGGTCTGCGATTTGGATTCTTTGCAAACAAATACACTTTTACGGTATCGCCATTGAGTGCATGATTAAGATTTGATGATGAAATAAAGATGTCTTCTTTAGATTCCGGGCTTATAACATATGCAGTGCCGTATGCAGTTAAATCTACCTTTCCTATAATATAACCACCTTTAGTAATTAAACGATATTTTCCATGCTGAGTTTCTTCTATTTCATTTTGTTGCAATAGTTTTTCCAAATGGAATTCAACAGCATGTTTGCCTTCTTTATTGTTTATTCCCAACTTTGTTGCAATTTCCTTTACATTGTATGGTTTACGAGGATTTTTTCGTAATAATTGAATAATTTCTGTTGGAATTGGCAATGCATTAGCATAAGTATATCCTTTGTTTTTTTTTGTCATAGGTAAACGTTTAAATCTATAATAACAATAATACAAAATATTCGTGAGTATTGTAGTATGCTTTTGTAATATTTTATTACGAAATATTGTTTACAATAATGGCATAAAACAATATATAGTTAATTTTTTTTTGTAACTATTTGATTTTTAATTGTTAATATATTTCAAATATCTTTAATATTGTCAATATGACACCACAAATCGCTTTTTAACGACAATATGTCATTTTATAAAAATATTGTTAACGAATTGATTTTTAGATTTTTATAAAAAAATATAATTTCGGTATTTATTTTGAAAACACCCACCACAGAAAATGAAAATTAAAAAAATAAAAAATATAAAAAATATAAAAAGAAAGGAGTGCAGAAGATATGACACTAGTAAAAACAACAAACGGATTGTACCCAACATTTCACTCGATGTTAGATGACTTTTGGGGAACTAATTGGTTACCAATGAGAGAACGCGTAAATTCTACAGTTCCTGCGGTAAATATTCATGAAGATGAAAATGGTTACAAAATTGAAGTGGCGGCACCGGGTTACGAAAAATCTGATTTTTCGGTAACTATTGAAAATGAAATGCTTACTATAGCAGTTGAGAAAAAAGAAGAAAAACAAGAAGAAAAAGGACAAGTTACCAGAAAAGAGTTTGCGTATTCTTCATTTACTCGCAGATTTAATATTCCGCAAGAATTAGTAGATGCTGAAAAAGTGGAGGCTCATTATGACAAAGGAATATTAACACTTACTATTCCTAAACGCGAAGAGGTAAAACCAAAACCAGCACGTATGATTGAAATTCACTAATTGTGTGTGAATAGAGGTAATTGAGTGAGTATAAAAAAAAGGGGAACAACTATGTTCCCCTTTTTTTTATATGTATTGCTGTAATTATTTAATTTCTTTAACACAACGAATGCTTAAACCTACAGTACGTTCAATGTGACTATGGTTTAAACTGATGTTTTTGTCAATATAATAATACATACCGTTTTTTTCGTTATGTTCAGTTGCCGACCACCATAACGCATTTTGTCCAATAATGTAAAATTTACCATCACGTTCTCTAAAGCCTGAAGGAACAGCAGAAAATCCGGTTTCATTTGTAGCTTCTTGTTCATCCCCCCAAACGTTCGTAGATTTAAGTGCTATAGCAGCTTTTTCTTCACCATTCAAAGTTTTTGTAAGATTTGTCCACACACTATCATCGGCAACTTGCCAACCTTCGGGACAGATTTTTTTGGATTCAACTGTTTTGTAATTATACAATAATCCATTTACTTCGTTTACAGTTTCGTTATTATATGATGCGTATGCCGGCACTGCAGTTTTTTTCCATTCTGCATTGTCGGTAACATTTACAATAGGTGTGCCGTCGTTGAGTTTGGTTACGCGTAAATTTTGAGCAAACCATTCATATTTCCCTATAGTAACTGTTTTGTAAACATTGCTATCAATGTCATATGCTGTATTATATTGTACCGTTTTATTGATAACTTGCTCTAATGTAATATGTGTTACATTGTTTGCAATTTCTTCTGATTTATCTTTTTTAGGAGCACAAGCAATTATTGATAATCCTAAAAGAGCAATTGATGTATATGATATAATCGTTTTCATTCGTAACATTGTTTAAAATTCATACTTATTTCGATTGACGTTTTACAGCTAATTGTTCTTGAATTTCGAACACTTTTGCTTTTGTTAATGGATATTTCCAAATAAAGAATATAGTTCCAAGCATTGCAATAGTAGGTATTACAACATACATAATTCTAATATCCATAATTTTGTCGGCAGAAATCACAGGGTTTGCACCGTCTATACCAACCCAAATTAATACTGCAGAAGCAATAATTGTAACCAATGCTATAGCAAGTTTAATCAAAAATCCGCATACAGCAGAATACATACCTTCGCGTCGAGCACCGGTTTTTAATTCATCGTAGTCGCAAATATCGGCAGTAAATGATCCAATAAGAGGCCAACACGCAGCTAAACCTATATTTATGATAACTGGAGGCAATACACCCAATACGTGAGCTGTAGGAGTAAATAAGAACCAACTTGAAACATAACCTAAAATAGTAACTGTGGCACCTGAAATTAAAATAGTACGTTTATCAAAATACCCGGCAAATCGGTTTACAAAAATGACTGTAATAATTTGTGTTGTGGGCTGTAAAACAGCAGTATAAAAGCCTAAATATCCTGCCAATTCTTTATGTGTTAAGAATTTTTCTTTAATAGAAAATACTAAAGGATCTTTATATGACCAGTCAAGTACGGTATGTATACCATCGGTACACACATGATACATTGAAATATATCCTAACAGAGGGAGCATAAAGAATAATGCAACAAATATGAAGAAAATAGACATCATCAACAAAATGAAAGGTTTTGATTTGAATGTTTCAATAAGTGATGGCCAAAATGGTACTTTTTCTTGTTTTTGTATTTCGGCATTAGGATGTTCTCTGCAAAATAATGCAGGAACTATACCTGCAAACAATATAATAATACCAACTATAACACCAACATGACGAGCTCCCACAACTTCATCACCGCCCCATACTTCTTTCATTTGAGTAATTAAATAAAGCGACCCTATAGCTACACCAATCACATAAGAAAATATAAGTTTATATGTTTGAAGTTTTGTTCGTTGCGTATAGTCGGTTTCCATTTCTAACCCCAATGCAGAAAAAGGCATTTGCCAAATAGCAAGAACGATATAAAATATTGAAATGATGCCTATAAAATAAGCAGATTGCAGAAATTTACCTGATAATGCCATGCCCATAATTTGCATGTCGTTTACTTGACGAGGTGTAAACCACACTGCTATGAATACTAATGAAAGTAAAATAGCACCAACAAAAATCCATGGACGACGGCGACCGTATTTTGAACGTGTATTGTCACTTAAATTACCAAAATAAGTATCAGAAAAACCTTCAATAAATTTTGAAGCACTCATGGCAACCCCAATTACAAAAGGGCTAATTCCCATACCAATTTGAAAAATGTTGTACACAAGCGATGGGATAACATTCATTGACAGATTTTCTGCTAATCCACCGAATGCCCACGAAAACTTCTGAAAGCCTGTAGATGATGATTTTTGTTCCATTAATTTAGTGTGTTATGTAAATTACTATTGTAAAAATAAAATTCAGTTTATTTAAATTATGGCAAACATACGAAAAATTATTTATATTATACTATAGTCTTATTCTAAAAAACAAAGGCTGTTTCTTAAAAACAGCCTTTGTAATGAAAAAATAAAACTATGTTAGAAATGAAATGTATTAAATTGCTTCGCTTCCTCTTTCACTTGTGCGAATTCGTATACATTGTTCTAAATTGGTAACAAATATTTTACCGTCACCTACGTTATCGCCTTCGGTTTTTGCTCCGCGAATTATGGCATCTATAGTTTGATCAACAAATGCGTCGTTTACGGCTATTTCAATCTTAATTTTGGGAATCAATGATGGAATTACTACTTGACCGCGATAAATTTCTTCGCGTTTTTGACGTCCATGTCCTGAAACACGACTTACGGTAATTCTTTCTATTTCGGCATGTATAAGTTCTTCGTGTACTTGATTTAACTGAGTTTCACGAATTATTGCTGTTATTAATTTCATACGAATATCTTTTTATAATTATACATTGTTGTTATTATTGTGGGTTTACCATTCCATAACCGCGTTCACCATGGTAACTATCGTCTAATCCTTTCATTTCTTCTTCTTTTGTTGAACGTAATCCTATAGTTTTGTCAACTACCAAAAGTACAATTAAAGTTGAAATAATTGAATATACTATTGCAATACCTACTGCAAAACTTTGAATACCCAATTGTTCTGCCATAGTTCTGTTACCTGTAAAGAAATAGCTTTCCATTCCATCGAACCATGAAGCACGAATAAAGAATGTTAAAAATATTGCACCAACAATTCCTCCAACACCGTGAATTCCAAATGCGTCTAATGTGTCATCATATCCTAATTTGTTTTTAAGAATTAATGCACCATAACAGATAACCGATGCAAAAAATCCTAAAGCTAATGCACCAATAGGAGTAACAACTCCGGCAGCAGGTGTTATTGCTACTAAACCTGCTAAAACTCCCGATGCTAAACCAAGAGCAGATGCTTTGCCTTGATGAAATCCTTCAATTAATAACCATGTAACTGCACCGGCTGCTGCAGCTATTTGAGTTACAGTAAGTGCTTGTGCTGTACTTAATCCACTGTTTATACTACTTCCAGCGTTGAATCCAAACCAGCCTACCCACAGTAAACCAACACCCATCATAGTCATTACAAGATTATTGGGGGTCATTTTTTTGTAGTTTCCGCGTCGTGCCCCTAAATAAATAGCTGCTACCAAACCGCTTACGCCTGCTGAAATGTGAACTACAGTTCCTCCTGCAAAGTCTATAGCATCCATATTAAATAAAAATCCGTCGCTTGCCCAAACCCAATGACACAATGGGTTGTATACCAAAAGCCCCCATAACGCTATAAAAATTACATATCCTTTAAATGTTACGCGTTCTGCAAATGCTCCTGCTAATATAGCCGGTGTTATAATTGCAAATTTACCTTGAAACATGGTAAAAATGTATTCGGGTATTATTCCCATGCCGGCATCGTCTTTTATAATAGAATTGTCTATTCCTTGTAAAAAGAAATAGTCGGGACTCCATCCAAACCAACCACCTAAAATATTACCACCAAAACTCATAGAGTATCCTACTGCTGCCCACAATATAGTCATAACCCCCATTGCAGTAAAGCTATGCATCATTGTTCCCAATACGTTTTTGGTTCGTACCAAACCGCCATAAAACATTGCTAATCCAGGTACCATTAATAATACCAATGCTGTTGATGTTAACATCCACGATGTAATACCATGATCGGTATCTGTTCCTTGTGCAAAAGCCCCCAGCGATATAAAAATCAATGGAAGACTTAATAAAATCTTGAGATTTCTGTTCATTGTAAATAAAATTTAGTTAGTAATTATAATCCGAAAGCAAAAATAATAAAAATGGTTATAAATGTCAATTTATATTGCTTAAAAAATTATTATATGTAATTAAAATGGTAAAATTACTTAATTTTTAATATTTTATTTACGTGTTTTACTTAGAAATAAATTTGAGTTACGTTGATTATAATTGTATTTCAATCACTACCGGACAATGATCGGAATGTATTATGTGAGGTAAAATACTTGCATGTGTTATAGCGTTGCGTAATGATGTGCTTACCAAATGGTAGTCAATTCTCCAGCCTAAATTTTTGCTTCTTGCTCCTGCTCTGTAACTCCACCAAGAATAATTGTGAGGTTGAGTATTAAATATTCTAAAACTATCAACAAAACCTAAATGCATGAATTTATCCATCCATTCTCTTTCTTGTGGTAAAAAACCGGAATAACCTGTATGACGTTCCGGATGATTAATATCAATAGGGGTATGGCATATGTTAAAATCACCTGATATAATGATATTTGGTTGTTTTTGAATTAATTCTTTGCAATAATTAAAAATAAGTTCTAAATATTCTTCTTTTTTTTGTTGCCTTATGTCGCCTGATGACCCCGAAGGAAAATATGAATTAATAAGTGTATAATTAGGGTAGTCTAATCGAATAAATCTGCCTTCGTTATCGAAAAAATTATTGCCAATACCATATTCTATATGTGTAGGTGTATTTTTTGTTAATGTAGCTACACCGCTATATCCTTTTTTTTGTGCAGCAAACCAATATAGCGTATAGCCTAAGGTTTTAAAAATGTCGGTATTTATTTGTTCTTTAAGAGCTTTTACTTCTTGTATATGTAATATATCAGGATTTTGAATGTGTAGCCATTCTATAAATCCCTTGTCTATTGCAGAACGAATACCATTTACATTGTATGAAATTATTTGTGTCATAGTACATTATTCAGTTGGCTTTGAATACATAGCATCTAAATAATTATCAAGTTTAAATCCTACAATTAGTATATCGTCTATTTGTTCTAAATCACCTTTCCAATCTTGTAACGCATCTCGTAAGGCTTTTACTTGCTTAGTAAAAGGAAGTTTGTAAACAGATAAAATAATGTGTCTAAATCTGCGGAATTTCATTTTTTTGCCGGTTTGCCATCCAAATTGATCTGCATATCCATCGGTAAATAAATAAAAAGTATCGCCCTTTTGAACTTTTATAATATGATTTTTGAAAGGAACATCTTCATGTTCATTTCCTAATCCTACAGAAAATCTGTCTCCTTTGATTGTCATTATTTTTCCGTCGCGTATTATATACAGAGGATTAAATGCTCCTGCATATTCTAAAATACCTTTGGTTTTATGAAATACACATATTGACATGTCCATACCGTCTTTTACGGTATCGTCTTCCATTTCGTTTTTGGTTAATAATTCAATGAGAGCTTTGTTTAAATAATCTAAAATTTCAGATGGTTTAAATATTTTTCGTTCTTTTGTTATGTTGCGTAATAAATCGTAACCTATAATAGACATAAATGCTCCGGGAACGCCATGTCCTGTACAGTCTACAGCAGCAATAAATATTTTGTCTTGTATTTCTGTAATCCAATAGAAATCACCGCTTACTATATCTTTAGGCATATATAAAATACAAGATTCGGGGAGTAATTGTTTGAATTTAGCTCGTGATGGCATAATAGCCCACTGTATGCGTTTGGCATACGTTATACTATCGGTTATATTTTTATTTTTTAGTATTAATTCTTCTTTTTGTTTTGCAATTTCAAGAGCAGCTTCTTGTTTTTCGGTAAGTGATTTGTTTGCTTTTTTTAATGAACTTGTTCTTGATTCTATAAAAATAAAAAGTACAATTATAAAAATTACAACATATAAAATGAGAGCCCAAATAGTTTTCCAAATAGGTGTGTCTACTTCAATTTCTAATATGCGTTCATGTCCCCAAATTAAATCATTATTAGACCCTAAGATTTTTAGTGTGTATTTACCCGAAGGTAAATTTGAAATATTTATTTGATTTTGATTTTCAATGTCGTGCCATTCTTTATCAATTCCTTCTATTATATATTTATAATGATTTTTGTATGGTTGAGTAAATTCTAAAGCAGCAAAATGTATACTTACAGTGTTGTTTTGCCAAGGAATGCGTATGTATTTTTTGTTATTTATAGCAATAGTAACTTTTTGGTTGTTTATATAATACACTATTTTTTGAATTTCAAGATTAGGTGCAATTGGATTGTCATAAATAGAGTCGGGTTGAAACATATTTACACCTTGGCTTCCGCCAAAAAACATAGTACCATTGGGTGATTTCCAAGCTGCATTTTGAGAAAATTCATAGCCTTGAATACCATCAGATGGGTAAAAGCGCTTAAAAATATTGGTTTTTATATTGTAATTTCCTAACCCTTTATTGGTACTTATCCATAACATATTATTATGTTCTAATATGGCAAATATTTGATTGTTTGGTAACCCGTTTTTTTCGGTAAATAGTGTACTGGTTTCAGTGTCAGGGTTACACTTAAATAATCCGGCATTTGTTCCTATCCATATATTTTTTTCAGCATCTTCACACAGAGTGAATACTTTATTGGAGGCATTTTGAAAAGCTAAATTGTGTGTGTAAGCAACAATGGTAAAAGTTTTACTTGACGGATTATATTTTGTTAATCCTTTATCGGTTCCAATCCAAATAGTATTATTGCTATCTTCTATAATGGTATTTATAATGCCCGATGCAAAACGTAATTCTTTATTTGCATTATTTTCATAATGTGCAATTTTTTTTGTAGAAATAGAATATACATAAATACCATTGCTGGTTCCTATCCATATGTTTTGTTGACTGTCTTTAAGAATACAACGAATGCGTTTGTTATACTTTAAAAATTCCGTAATCTCAGGATAACGTTGAGTTATGGGTTCATAACTTTGTTTTGAAATAGTATAAATTACAAAACTATTGTCACCACTTATAAGTAATTCATTGTTTGAAAGGGGATAAATAGAGGTAATGTAAGAATCAGGATAGTTTTTAAGTTGTGATGAAAATTGTTTACTTTGTTTATTCGAAATAGAATATATAAATAACCCGTTAAATTTAGTTCCAATAAATACATGAGTGTTGTTTGCATAGAGTGTTGTAATATTTGTAAATGCATCAGCAGAATTGGTGTTGTCTGTAATAATTGTAAATTTTTTTGGTTTTATATCGAGTTTGTTCAATCCATTGCGTGTGCCAATCCATAGTATATCAGAACGGTCTTTTATTATGCAATTGGTTTGATTTGTTGAAATACTGTTTTCTATTGAAGAATGAACATAATGTATAAATGTCTGATTTTTTGTATTAAATTGTAGGAGTCCGTCATTGTTGGTTGCAAGCCATAATTCACCGGGAGTTCCTTCTATGATATTATTTATTGTGTTTAAAGAATTTGTGTTGTAAAAATATGCATTAAATTTTTTTGTGTGTCTATTAAAACTATTTAAACCATGCGTAGTTCCAATCCAAATTGTATTATATGAATCTTCAAATATACATCGTACTTCATTGTTACTTAACGATGATTGTTTAAAATCATCATGTCGGTAAAAAATTATTTCATCGGCTTCAGGGTCAAAATATCCTAATCCTTCTTTGGTTCCAAACCATAAAGTACCTTGTTTGTCTTGATACAATGGGTGTATATAGTTATCGGATTCTTTTGTAAATAAATTTACATCATATTTATATTTTCTAATTTCTTTTGTTAACGGATTAATTTTATCAATGCTTTCCGGTGTTTTAATCCATATATTCCCGTCGTTATCGCAATATACGGTATGTATTACATTGTCGCTTATACTTTTTTGCGGGTTTTGTTTATTATAAAAATATCGTTCAAATGTATTTGTTTCCCTATTGTATTTATTCAATCCGTTTTCTGTTGCAACCCATATATTTTGCTCT
>JAJUFK010000335.1 GCA_029266015.1 Bacteroidota bacterium | reverse complement strand
GAGAAGAAGCTGCAGAATTAGCTAAGAAATATGGCGTTCGTATATATACTATTGGGGTCGGGACTCAAGGTGAAGCTCCATACCCGGTGCAAACATTATGGGGAATAGAGTTTCAAATGATGCCCGTAGAAATTGATGAAGTTGTATTGCAAAAAATTGCCAATATTACTGGTGGAAAATATTTTAGAGCAACTAATAAAAAGGAGTTGTTAGAAATTTATCAAACAATTGATTCTTTAGAAAAAACTAAAATTGAAGATTATAAGTTTACTACCAAAAAAGAAATGTATGCAGGTTTTGTATTGTGGGCTTTAGTATTTTTGGTTTTAGAATTTATTTTTAAACAATTTGGATTAAGAAAATATTTGTAATTGCAGTATGAACGAAACAAATTTTAGATTTGCTAATCCTGAATATTTATATGCTCTTACAGGGGTATTTATATTTGTTTTTTTATTTGTTTGGTATCGTTATGTGAGAACAAAAAAAATAGCAAATCTTGCAGATTCTCATTTAATTGATTATGTAATTCCTTTACAATCACCTATTCGTATTACAATTAAATTTATTCTTTTTTCACTTGCGTATATATGTATTATTATAGCATTGGCACGTCCTCAATTTGGAATTACCATTGATAGTGTAAAAAAACGAGGCATAGAATTGGTTATAGCACTTGATGTTTCTAATAGCATGCTTGCACAAGATGTAAAACCCTCTCGTTTAGAAAGAGCCAAACTTTCTATTCAAAATATTATAAATAAACTGCAAGACGATAAAATTGCAATTGTTGTATTTGCCGGTGATGCATATATACAGTTGCCATTAACAACAGATATACATGCCGCTAAATTATTTTTGCAATCAATATCAACAGCAAGTATTCAAAAACAAGGCACTGCTATAGGTGCCGCATTAGCTAAAAGTGTTCGTTCGTTTACTGATAATCCTAAAACCGGTAAAGCTATAATAGTAATAAGTGATGGAGAAAACCATGAAGATGATGCTCAAGCCGAAGCTCGTAAAGCTGTAGAAAAAGGAATTGTAATTCATACTATTGGAATGGGGAGTCCACAAGGTGCTATCATACCACGTTCTGCCGGAGGATTTGTAGAAGATGCTAATGGACGCCCGGTTACTACCAAATTAGATGAAGAAATGTTACAGAAAATAGCAAGTATAGGTAATGGTATATATTCACGTGAAAATTTTTCTCCTGTTATACATTCTATCGAGAGTATGACAAAAACAGAATTTGAAACAAAACAATATAGTCAATATGATGAAAAATTTCCTTTGTTTTTGTTAGCAGCATTTGTATGTTTGTTTCTGGAATTAATTATATTGGAACGAAAAAATAAGTGGTTACAACAATTTGATATATTTACAATTAAATAATAAACAGTATGATAAAACATGTAGTAATGTGGACGTTCAAAGATGAAGCAGAAGGTGCTTCAAAAGAACAAAATATTAAAAAATTTTGTGATATGTTGCAAGCATTGGTTGGTGTTGTGCCCGGAATAGAATTGCTTGAAGTAGGTTCAAAACAAGCTGCTTCTCCTGCTGATAACTTTGATGTAGTTTTGATATCAGAGTTTAAAACATGGGCAGATTTACAAGCGTATGCCGTTCATCCGGAACATCAAAAGGTGGTAGCATTTGCTAAAGAAGTTGTAAGTTCAAGAGCAGCAGTTGATTATGAATTTTAATTAAAAAACTTAAGAATTATGAATCGGGTTGTATTCATATTATTCTGTTTTGTTTGCTTTCATTCGTATGCTCAACGTGATGTGCGAATGTATATTGATAAGGGTAATGCATTGTATGCAAAACAAGATTTTCGTAGTGCAGCAGTAACTTACAAACATGCTTGTATGCTCGATTCTGTAAATTTTGATGCATGGTACAATTTCGGTAATGCATTGTATAAATTAGAAAAATATATTCTGGCAGGAGATGCATATAATAAAGCATTGCAACTTACTTCTGATTCTAAGTTGCAAGCTCAAACCTTGTATAATGTTGGAAATGCATATCTAAAACAAGATGATTTTGAAAATGCTATTGAAGCCTATACAAAATCATTGTTACTAAATCCTGCACAACCTGATTGTAGATATAATTTATCGTATGCCCTTAAATTACAAGAATTACAACAAAAAGATAAGAATAATTCTAAAAATAATCAAAATAAACAAAAAAATCCACAGATTTCAGAATTTGCTCAGCAATGTAAAGCGCAAGCCGATACTTTGGTTGCTCAATATAAATTTAGTGAAGCATATGATGTTATGAAACAAGGGTTGGCCAAAGATAAAACTGTTGCAGAATACAGTGACTTTATACAACGATTACAAAAAATTTCAGAAATATTAGAAAATAAGTCAAAACCATGAAAAAACGTTTTTATTCTATTGTTGTTTTCATAGTTTGTGTGCTAATGGTTCAAGCACAAAAAACCGTTCAAGACTATTGTAATATGTCGTCGAAATTGTATATAGAAGGAAAACAAAAAGAGGCAT
>JAJUFK010000046.1 GCA_029266015.1 Bacteroidota bacterium | reverse complement strand
CGCAGTGGCGGATTTCGGAGCACAAAACTGTCAATACACCACAAAAGTTGATGCGAGGTAGAATGTTCAATTAACCACTTCACCCGCCATTGAGCCAAACGCCTGTTATAGCCAGTTTTTCTATTCTTCATCAGGGTACTCTTTTTCTGTTACATTAAATTCCTTATGATTTGTAAACCACCCAAGCAATTCAACGTCCTTTCTGATTTGTTCTTCTTGTTCTTTAGGAAAAGGTACAATGTCTTTCATTAGTCCCATTTTGAATTGTTTGAACTCATTAGTTGTTGCAATTAAAATCATTGTTTTGCTTTTATAGTTTGAATAAACGCAAAAGCTATCTAAAGTAAGTCCAAGTAAAGTATTTACCATTTCCTGTGGCATTTCCACTGGATAAAAAGCAAATACAATTCCAACTCCATCAAAATCAGCGTACCTTCTTGCTAGGAAATTTCCTTTTGCATCTTTGTATGCGTCATAGAATTGCAAAAAGTTGTTTGAAATAACTCTGCGATTAAATCGATTAAATGACAAAATGGCAGTAGCTAATTCAATTGAATTTTCGCTGTGATTAGTAAGAACTTCTCTTTTTACAAGCTCGTCAAGAAAGTAGCTATTTTTGTCTAAATCTCTTTTGGCTTTTACTTGATTTCTTTGATTGTAGGCTGCCCAATTGCCGTCAAGTCGAATAAACATTCCGTTATATTCTTTTGACTGAATGTACTCTGGAAAAGAACGTTCGTTCATTAAGTAACTTGCTAAAATGTCGAGTTCAGTTCCCGAAACTATTATGCTTTGTTTTTCATTTGGATTGAAATTCCGTTCAGCGTATTCAAAAAACTGTTTTGCTGTGTCTACAGAAAAGTCATCTTCGTCTCCTGGTAATATAGTGACTGTTTTATCCGTAAAAAATTCTTCTCGTTTTCTTAAATACTCTATAAAATCAGGGATTGTGTCTAGTTCACCAACTATTGTCCGAAAAGCTTCTTTATCTAAAATCGTAATGAATTTTTCATCTTTAGTTGCTTTGTTGAAAGGATAAAACCGAACCCCATCTCCGAGATTAACTATTATTCGATGAATATTTGTAACCTTTTCTTTCGGAAATCTCTCAATTTCACGATTGGGATGTTTTATATAAATGTCTCTTTCGCTGTTTAAAAGCTTTCTTTCAGCACCATAGATTTGTTTTACAGCTTTGTCGATTGTTCGTCTGAAATATCTCGAATAAAAGTCCTTGAACTCATAATTTTTTACCGATACTATTATCAAACTATCACCAAATAAAATTAGCAAATCGCAAATTTCTTTTTTATCTCCGTATTCATCTTTTGGACTTGGATAACACCAATAGTCAAGAAAAGAGCTGTAAGCAATTTCGTTTACAAATTCTTCTCCTATGTTTCCTTTTTCTGTTGAGTCCATTCGAATTGTTGTGTCGTCCTAAAATTGGCTATAACATCCCACTATCACCAATTGGTGATATATTCCATGTATCAATATCTTATGTTTGTTTATAAAAACATTCATAATCAATACGTTACGAAAATATAAATTCATTCGGTTCAAAGGTTTTTTATGTAACAATGTTACGTTTCAAATGTACATCAAAATTTGTATAACACAAAACGTTAAAAACTTTTTTTGTAATCAATGCTTTTTGTAAGGCACTATTTGCATACAAAATAATTATACATGTATATATTTTGAGCAGAATACATCTGCATCTATATTCTATTATTTT
This sequence comes from Bacteroidota bacterium, assembly GCA_029266015.1. Lineage (GTDB taxonomy): Bacteria > Bacteroidota > Bacteroidia > Bacteroidales > UBA1715 > MWCJ01. The sequence goes on along the minus strand of JAJUFK010000046.1, from coordinate 10,943 downwards.
TTTCATATATTTGCTCGATTTTACAAAACTATATATATATATATGAATACTCACAATAGTGCTAATACAGCAACATTACTTATTCACTGCAAAGACCAAAAAGGTATTGTAGTATCGGTTACCGAATTTATTCACAAAAACAATGGAAATATTCTCTATCTCGATCAACATGTTGACCACCAAGAGGCAGAATTTTTTATGCGTGTACAGTGGGATTTAGATGGATTTGCTATTCCGGTAGAAAAAATAGGTGATTATTTTACAACGCTTATTGGCGACAGATACAATATGAAATTCGAAATTCATCTTGCCAAAAAAGTTCCGCGTATTGCTGTTTTTGTATCGCATTTACCTCATTGTATTTACGATATTTTGTCGCGTGTGCGATCGGGCGAGTGGAAGGTTGATATACCTGTAATTATAAGTAATCATGAAAAACTTGGCCATGTTGCCGATGAATTTGGCATACCGTTTCATGTATTTTCAATCACCGACAAAAACAAACGCCAACAAGAAGAAGCTATTGTTGAATTGTTACAAAAAGAATCAATAGACACTGTAATTTTAGCTCGCTATATGCAAATAATTTCGGACTGGTTTATTTCGCAATATCCCAATCAAATTATCAATATTCACCATTCATTTTTACCGGCATTCCCCGGTGCTCGTCCATACCATTCGGCTTACGAACGTGGAGTAAAATTAATAGGAGCTACCAGTCACTATGTTACTCCCGAATTAGATGCCGGACCTATTATAGCACAAGGAGTTACCGAGGTTACTCACAAAGATACCGTAGAAAACATGAAACGTAAAGGTTTGGATTTGGAAAAAATTGTACTTTCGAAAGCTATTTGGTCTCATATTCAACATAAGACATTGGTGTATAATAATAAAACGATTGTGTTTGAATAAAAAAGACTGAAGGAGCTAAAAGATCTGAAATCCCGAAGGGATGATATTATTATAGAAATGAAATATATTATTACTAACCACACCCCCACAGGGGTGATATTATGGTTGTAAAAAAGGTCTAAATACACGGAAAGACTTAAAAGTCTGAAAAGTAAAAAAAAAGTGGTAGAAGTAGTACTGTAATAGATAGTTCAATTCAAAGTTTTTGATATTTTTGTAAAAAATAAAAACAATGGCTGATACAAAAGCTCAATTTGACGAAGTAAAAAAAATATGTTTGGATGTATTTGAAAAAAAATACGACGACTATGGTACTGCTTGGCGAATAATGCGTCCGGAATCGGTAACCGACCAAATATTTATAAAAGCACAACGAATCAAAAGTATTGGCGAAAAAGGCGTATCTAAGGTTGCCGAAGGTATTGTACCCGAATTTATAGGTATTGTAAATTATGGTATTATTGGTCTTATTCAATTAGAGTTAGATGCATCGGCACCTATAGAATTAGAAAAATCACACACTCTGGCATTGTATTCAAAATACTACGAAGCTGCTAAAGAATTAATGACCAACAAAAATCACGATTACGGCGAAGCATGGCGAAATATGCGCGTAAGTTCATATACCGATTTAATTCTTATGAAAATACACCGCACCAAACAAATAGAAGACAATAAAGGTGTTACAAAAATTTCGGAAGGTGTAGATGCTAATTATTTTGACATGATAAATTATGCAATTTTTGCGTTAATAAAATTAGTCATTGAAAAATCATAATAAGTATGAAAGAAAAAAAATGGTTTTTATACGGAATTGGTTTAAGTGCTGTATTTGCTGCACTCTATGTAAGCACACAATTTTCAACATTTGAAGACGCTACGTGGACTAAACTATTTGTTCTTTTATCAACAATTTTAGTGGGGGCAGTAGGATTAAGTTTTATATTCAATACCAAACAATACACGTTAAACACGGCACGTATTTTTAGCGGTATATTATTTATTTTTTCAGGTTTTGTAAAAGCGGTTGACCCACTTGGTTCTAAATATAAATTTATAGATTATTTTGAAGCATGGAACATGAATTTTCTTGATTCATGGGCACTTACATTTGGTATCATTTTAAGTACTATAGAATTTGTTGTGGGGCTTACTCTATTATTCAAAATATATACAAAATACTCGTCATTGCTTGGATTATTGTTTATGATTGTATTTACGCCAATTACCATGTATTTGGCGTTTCAACAAAACATTACCGGTAAAGAATTGGTTCATGATTGTGGTTGCTTTGGTGATGCTCTCATTCTTACCAACTGGCAAACATTTGTAAAAAATCTTATCATTCTTATACCAATAACCATTGTTTTTTGGTATCGCAAGCGTGTAGAAGATGTTTTGAATCATTCGCGTTCACTTATAGTAACGTCTGTTTTTACACTTGCAGTAGTAGGACTTTCATTATTTGCATTATTGCACTTACCTCCTATTGACTTTAGACCATACAAAAAAGGAACAAAATTGGTAAATGCGGCGTGTTCAGAAACCGGATTACAATCTGATACAAAAACCTATATGTATGCTCAGTTCAAAAATTTGCAAACCGGCGAGAAAAAAGAGTTTGAAATAACCGAAAATTATCCCGATTACAATGTGTGGCAATATGATACCACTGTAGCAATACGATACGAAAAAGTAGCATTACAACAAGAATCTGATTCTATACAGAAACCCAAACAACGCATATTTGCTGTTGACAATATGTTGTTTGCCAAAGATGGTGAAGATTATACATGCGAAATAATTGGCGACACATCATATGTATTTTTAGTAGTGCAATACGATGTAGAACACACCAATACAAAACCACAGCAAACACTAAATGAATTGTTTACATGGGCAAACAAACAAGGATTTACTTTTTATGCAGCAACATCGAGCTTAAACGAAAAAGTAGAAGCATATAAAGAAAAATATAATGTACAATATACGTTTTTAGATGCCGACGATATACCGCTAAAAACAATAGTGCGAGCAAATCCGGGTTTGGTACTGTTAAAAGATGGTGTAGTTATAAATAATTGGCATGGAAATGACATACCAAGTATTAAAGAATTTTCGAAATTACTTATTAAATAATATATTAAATTTTTAAATACAAATGAGAAAAAAAGTAGTAGCCGGTAACTGGAAATGTAATACAACAGTTGCCGAAGGTGTAGCATTAGCAAAAGAAGTAAATGACATAGTTACGGCAACCGATGTAGTTGTAGTATTAGGAACTCCATTTACACACATTACCGAAGTAGTAAAAACAATAACAAACAAAGCAATTTCTGTAGCAGCACAAAACTGTGCAGCCGAACCTAAAGGAGCTTTTACAGGTGAAGTATCGGCAGCAATGGTTCAATCAACAGGAGCAAAATATGTTATTTTAGGACACAGCGAACGAAGAGAATACTATGGTGAAACAAGCGAAATTTTGAATAAAAAAATAGCATTAGCATTAGCAAACGGACTTACACCTATTTATTGCTGTGGCGAAGCATTACCTGTTCGCGAATCGGGTAAACAAAACGAATTTGTAATCAACCAATTACAAGAAACTATTTTTACGTTATCACCCGATGATTTCAAAAAAATAATAATAGCATACGAACCAATATGGGCAATTGGTACCGGTGTAACAGCAACTACTCAACAAGCTCAAGATATGCACAAAGCAATACGCGATGCTATAGCTGCAAAATATGGCAATGATATAGCTCAAGAAACTTCAATTCTATATGGTGGAAGTTGTAATGCACAAAACGCAAAAGAATTGTTTGCAAATCCTGATGTTGACGGTGGTTTAATAGGTGGAGCTTCTTTAAAAGCAGCCGATTTCAACACTATTATTATGTCATATTAATGAGTACACAATCTATACAAAGCCTCTGTGGTACACTGCAGAGGCTTTTTTATTTGTATTACGCATGGATTATTTAGAATTAACCATTGATTTACACGGTAAACAGGCATTTGCCGATGATATAATAACAGCACAACTTGCCGAAATTAACTTTGAAAGTTTTACTTGTGAAGACAGAATATATAAAGCTTATATTCAATCTGAATTATATAATAAAGAACTGGTAGCTCAAACCATTCAAGCCATTGAAAAACATTTAGGAACTATAGAATATACTGTAAACGCTATAGAAACAATAAATTGGAATGCACAATGGGAATCACAATTTGAACCTGTTGATGTAGATTCTCAAATTATAATACGAGCACCGTTTCATACCATAGATACAAGCAAATATAAGTATGACATAATTATAGAACCCAAAATGTCATTTGGCACCGGACACCATGAAACTACGTATTTAGTGCTGCAACATTTACTCTCAATAGATTGCAAAAACAAACGTGTTGCCGATTGTGGTTGTGGCACAGGAGTACTTGGCATAGCAGCTTCTATTATGGGAGCAGCATACGTGTATGCATTTGATTATGACCCAGTTTGCATTGAAAACACCATTGAAAACTGTGCTAAAAATTCTATATCAAATATAGAAACAGAAATTGGGGTTGTAAGTTTACTTAATAATACACAATTTGATATACTATTAGCAAATATAAACCGTAATATATTAGTGCAAAACATGCATTTTTTTTCACAGGCTCTCAACAATGGTGGTTATTTGATTTTGAGCGGATTTTATGAAAAAGATATGCCTATTGTTGAAAAACATGCTTTGCAAAATAATTTAAAATTCGTATCTTTCAACGCTAAAAACAATTGGGTATCTATGATTTTTTGTAAATAACTGATTGCAAGTAATTTAAAAAAAACCGATGTAACATGAACAAATTTGTAAAAATTCTATTCATTATTGTAAGTGTTTGTATTGTAAACATTTCGTATGGTCAAACCATTAAACAATTCTCTGATAACAGCGAGGAATTCTTTGCACAATTAAAAACATTTTTCGAAGGATCGGCACGCAGCGATGAATTGTTAGCATTTCACAAAGATTTTAAAAAATATTGGGATTCGGGTGCAATACCTGATGCCGAAAAAAAACGAGTAATTGACCGTTCGAACTTATTATTAAAAAAATTCGGTAAACCCCACCCTAACTTTTTAAATTATTATTCTGTAATTCAAATATTTTTCAAAGCAAAACACCCTATTGAAAGTTACAAAGCTTGGGACGAAGCCTTTGTTTATTTATTGCAAAACAAAAGTTTATCGGCATCAGACAGATTTGTGGTTGCAACCATAGATTTATTCCAAAACAACGCACTTTCATTACAATCATCGGTATCATGGAAAATTCTAAAAATGCAATCATTTACTTTTTCATTTGTAAACAATGAATGTAGAGTTACCATGCCACCCTCTGATTTACTCTGTGAATCATCAAAAAACGAAATGATTATTTATCAAGCCGAAGGATATTATTTACCGTTTGATAACGTATTTGTAGGAACCAAAGGTAAAGTTGCATGGGAACGTTCGGGTTTTAACTATGAAGACGTATATGCAGAATTGCAAAAATTCACATTAGATTTATCAAAAAACTCGTATACAGCAGATTCTGTATGGTTTCTGAACAATAACTATTACGAGAAAAAAATTCTTGGAAAATTAGAAGACAAAGTAATTGTGGTGCGTGATGTGGAACAAGTAAACTACCCCAAATTCCAATCATATCAAAACTTATTTGTTCTGAAAGATGTATATCCGGGTATTACCTACCGTGGTGGATTTACCATGAGCGGTTCACAGTTTATTGGTTCAGGAACAGTAAAAGAACCTGCTACATTAACGTTTATAAAAGACAATAATAAAACTGTGTACACACAATCACTCAATTATATATTCCGTAATGATAGGATTGTGAGTAGAAACTGTGCCGTAAGTATTTATATTCAAAAAGACTCTATTTATCACCCGGGGCTTATGTTCCGCTATGATGTACCTACTCGCCAGGTAACACTTATTAGAAACAACGACAGTGAAAACTTGTCTCGTACCCCCTACTTCAACACCTATCACATGATAGATATGGATGTGCAACAGATTACTTGGAAAATAGACAATCCGGTAATGATAATGAGTGGTTTGGAAGGTACTACCGTAAACAAAGCTAGTTTTGAATCATCAAACTATTTTCGTGAAGCACGCTACATGGAAATCGGATTGTATGACAAAACACATCCGCTTATAGCCTTACGTAATATGGCAAAAGAGAAAAAATCAGAAACATTTTCGGTTGCTGATTTTGCAAAATATTTAAAAATTCCTGAATCTGATACTCGCCATTTATGCTTGGATTTATCATTCAAAGGTTTGATAGCATACGACCGCGAAGAACAATTAATTACGGTAAAACCTCGTGTATATGAATATTTAAATGCTCGTGTAGGTAAAATTGACTATGACGTTATTCGATTCAATTCAGAACACGACATCAAAGGATTGCATAATGCAAAACTCGATTTAACAACCTTTGAACTAGACCTTGTTGGGGTGTCAAAAGTACAAGTAAGTGACTCGCAAAACGTGATTTTCTATCCTCGCGGTAGCCAGTTGACCATGTCAAAAAACAGAAACTTCCGATTCGACGGAGTCATTGATGCCGGTCTTTTTACATATTATGGTAGAGGTTTTGACTTCAACTACGAACAATTCAAAATAAACCTAAAAAACGTTGACTCACTTAAAATTAAAGTGGAGGCATTCAAAGCAAACCAATATGGTGTAAAAGACCTGGTTGAGATAAAAAATGCAATAGAATATATTACCGGTGAAATTATGATTGATGCCCCCAACAATAAATCCAGTATCAAGAAATTTCCGCAATATCCTATTTTTGACAGTAAGCAACCGTCGTATGTATTTTATGATTATCCTGCTATATACAAAGGTGTATACGACCGTAAAAAATTCTATTTTAAAGTTGACCCATTTGTTATTGACAGTCTTAACAAATTTTCTACAAAAGGGTTATTCTTTGCCGGAGAATTCTTTAGTGCGGATATTTTTGTGCCAATGCGTGAAAAAATTGTCGTACAAAACGATTATTCATTTGGATTTACCAGAACTACGGGCGCAGCAGGATACCCTATTTATAAAGGCAAAGGAACATTTACCGACACTATAAACCTAAGTTTCAAAGGATTACGAGGATTTGGTAAAATAAACTACTTAAATTCTGAGTCTGTTTCAAAAACAGGATACACATTTTTTCCTGACTCTACCAATGGTATAGCAGACAAATACTCTATAAAAAAACAAACAAAAGCACAAGGAGTTGACTACCCCGATGTAAATGGTGAAAAAATTGACATTCACTGGGAACCATATAAAGACAGATGGGTATCAAAAGAAACCGGAAAAGCATTTAAAATGTATGGTGACAGTACTTACTTATCAGGTGGATTAATATTTACACCAAAAGGATTAGGCGGTTGGGGTAAATATACCTTTAGTGAAGCACAAATTACTTCAAATTCATTCCGATTCAAAGAAAAAGATGTATTTGCCGACACCTCAAACTTTGATCTGCTATCAAAAGGAGCTATGAAAGATTTGGCGTTTAAAACTCAAAATGTAGCAACACGTGTTGATTTTGAAAAGAAAAAAGCAAGTTTCAAAGCTAATGACGACATGACCGTTGTACAATTCCCAAAAAATCAATACATCTGCTATTTGAACCAATTTACGTGGGACATGGTTACCAAACAGATAGAACTTGGTAATCCTGATGCACTTACAAAACCAGGTGCAGCTCCGGGTCTGCATTTTTATTCTGTTCATCCTCGACAAGATACGCTTAACTTTAAATCAACCTATGCTAAATACGATTTAAATAAATTTATAATAGATGCATATCAAGTACCATTTATAGATGTAGCCGATTCTCGAATAATTCCTCACAAAGATAGTGTTATTCGTATTCGCGAAGAAGCAAAAATGCGTACTATAAATAATGCAACTATGTATGCAAACCGCGATAACAAATATCATCTTATTTACAATGCTACATTCAATATTAATGGAAAATTAGACTATACTGGTAACGGTTCGTACGATTATATTGACGAAAATAAAGACAAACAAACACTGTTACTAACTTACATTGGTGTTGACCCTGAATTTAGAACATTTGGTACGGGTAAAATTGCCGAAACCGACAACTTTAAACTATCGCCGGTATATAGTTATTATGGCGATTTTAGAATGAATGCGTGGCGTAAAGATTTAACATTTAACGGAAATGTGTTGATTGCGAATGAATGTAACTTAAACAAACCATTGTGGTTTAAATTTATTAGTGAAATTGATCCTAACGATATATTTATACCGATTGGCTACTATGCAATTGATAGAAATAATGACACAATTGGATCATCAATTTATATATCACAAAATCCTGCATCATTCTACACTGCATTCTTAAGTCCTCGTAAACTTGCTGATGACACAAAAGTTATTGAAGCACAAGGATTTTTATATTATGATAAAAAATCGCGTCGTTACAAAATAGGTAGCCGAGAGAAAATACTTAACGAAGAAGTTCAAGGTAATTTAATAACCTATCATCGTGAATTTTGTAATACCTATGGCGAAGGTAAACTTAATTTTGGATTAGATTTGGGGCAAGTAAAAGAAGGAGCTTATGGTAGTGTTTCACACAATATGAATTCAAACCGTGTAACATTTGAAACCGTAGCATATGTTGATTTCTTCTTTGATGCAGGATTGCTCAAAGCTATTGCCGATACTCTTACCAAACGTCCGGGAATACCTGGTGTAGACAGAACCCGAAGTGCATTTAAAAAAGGAATTATAGAAATGCTTGGTAATGAACAAGGTAAAATAGTATTAGATGAAATTCAATTGTATGGCGAGGTTCGTAAAATGCCAAAAGAATTAACTCATACATTTACGTTCTCATATCTTGACTTAGTATGGGATACAGTTGCATCATCATATCGTTCGGTAGGTCAAATAGGTATTCACAGTATTAATGGAATTCCGGTAAATAAAATGGTAACCGGCTACTTTGAATATGCTAAATTATATACTGGAGATATGTTTACTTTCTACTTCCAATTAGATGACAGCAAATGGTACTTCTTCCATTATAACAAAGAAGAAATGCAATTTATATCATCAGAAGCCGGTTTAAACTTAGCATTAGAAGCTATAAAAGAACCCAAACGAGCAATGTCTGTTGGTAGAAACGAAGCTCAATATAAATATCGTTTATCATCTATAGCGTTCAAAAATGTATTTGTTGAACGATTTACATCGGGAGGCGGTTACACTAATATTCGTCCACAGTTACCACAAGCACCAACTCCGGGAACTGATGCTAAACCAACAGAAACCAAAACACCTGACGCAAAACCTGCAACTCCTGATAAGAAAAAAGCAGGAAACGATGAATACGATGATGAATAAATATAACTACTATATAAAAAAAGCAGCCTCATATAAAGCTGCTTTTTTTTTGAAACTTATTGCATAGTATACAATTTCAACATTTTAAATCACATAAAACAAATCAACATAAAACATATAAATAAACCTATTGACAAAAAAACAATCATTCCTACGCATCTATTACAGGGTATAACTAAAATTTGAATTAAACCTTAAAAGAATAATCGATTACGTAATTTCTCAAATACAGCTTTTTATTTTCTATCAAAAAACTCTCGCAAACTATTGAATTCACGAGTATAAAATAAACTAATGCCTTGTGTATTACCTCTATTTTCAATAGGGTCGTTATTATTTCTCGAGAAAGCTTTCAATCTAAAATTTCCTTGTTTATTCAATTTAATTTCAACAGTAACATCACCGGCAATTTCATTTGTTTGTTTTCCCGATTGATCTGCCGGTTGACCGAATTCACTATATCCGTTTACATTTACCAGTATTCTATTATTGAGTAATTGTGTAGAAAGTGCCAATTCAAATTCATTACCGGAATACATATTACCCGGTCTGTAATTAACTCCAACATCAAAATTTGATGAAGATTGCGATAAAAGATTATTTAATTGATTCGATAATACTTCAAATGACGCTGATGAATTAAGGGTTTGTGTTTCGCTTTGAGAGAAGAACGAATTCATAAGCAGCAATGATAAAAATTGCTTATTTTTATCGTCGGTACTCATAGCGTTCAACACATCTTGTACTTGACTATAATTGGAAGCAACTGTAGTATTATAACTAATATCGGGATTCATTAAATTATTTTCGAGCAAAATATTACACTGAACCGGAATACGGCGTTTATAGGTCATACTGTCACTGGTTTGAACTATAGGCATTATAGGCAGAGGAGCAGCTTTAAGGTCATACACAGCAAGAACTTTTATTTGTGCTTGAAAAGGATCACCATTAAAAGTAATTGTTCCACCTTGTTGGATTATAAATTTTTTATTTATCAAATTTTTAAGTGTAAACAAGTAATCACCTGATTCTATAGTATAATCACCATACATATAGAAATTACCTTGTTTATCCATATTCATTTGAATATTTCCGGAACCTTTTACTTTTATAATATCTCCTACTTGTTTATCAAATATTATTTGTGTCAAAGCATCTGGTGTAACTTCAATATTAAGAAGTAATTCTGTACCATTTGAATTTGCTGTTTTAACTGTTTGTATTTGAGTAGTATTTGATTTTTGAAATTGCAAAAATTCTTTATTTTCATTTAATTCTGAATACGATAAAGGAATATGTAACCGAGTATTTTCTAACGTTTTACCTACTGCCGATATTGAGGTATTGTACAAATCACCTGTAATAGTTACCGTACCTTGAAAAAAAGCATCACCATAAAAACTTGAATTATCAATCTCGGTAGTATGAAGAGCCATAATTTTATCAGTTTCTAATATTATTTGATAATTCGGATTATTCATTTTTTTAAAATCTACAAATCCACGAGCTAACCCCACATTGGTAAGAGAATCCATAATTGGCAAATCATAAAATACTAATT
>JAJUFK010000286.1 GCA_029266015.1 Bacteroidota bacterium | reverse complement strand
CCGTGTAACCGGTTTCAGGATCAGTAAATACGGTTCCCAATTCATCTTTTACTTTTACATTATCACCTGTTTTTACCTGTACGTTTATTAAATTATCATAAACGCTATAATAGTTTCCATGTTTTATAATTATAGCAGTATTTCTACCGGGAATGACCACAATTTTTGTAACTGTTCCTTCAAAAACTGCTCGTGCTTTTGCACCTTTATTAGTTGTAATTTCTATTCCATTACTTTCAACTTCAAAACCTAAGGTTGGATGCGGATGAGTACCGAATCGTTCTGTAATTTTACCACTTGCTGTTGGCCAAGGTAATCGTCCTCTATTATCAGCAAAATTTTTAGAAATAATTGACTCTTCGGGTGTAAGAGTGGGCACAACCGGGGTAGCCGCAGACGTAGTAGGTTTGACAGTTGTTGTAGTACTTGTTTTATTTAATTTGGCAGCTTCAGCATCAGCTTTTGCTTTAGCCTCAGCTTCGGCCTTAGCTTTTGCTTTAGCACGTGCTTCTGCAGCACGTATTTCTGCACGAATAGCTTCTTGAATTTGATTATCTAATTTTTTTGCTTGAGCTCGCTTTTCTTCAATTTTTTTCTTTAATTCTTGTTGTTTTGCCGTTAATTCTTGAACTATTAAATTTTCTTGATGTTTATCATTGCTTAATTTTTGTGTTTCTTGTTTCTGAATACCAACTACTGTTTGCTTTTTATTTACAAGTTCTTGCATACCAATCATCCTACGTTGAATACTATCTTGAAGTTGTTCAATTCGTTGCGCTTGTTTTATCATATAATCAGAATAATATTGCAGATATTTTAACCTATTATATGCCTGATTATAATTTTCGGCTGACAAAATAAAAATAAGTTGATCATACGATGAACGAACTTTATATAATGTAAATAATGTTTGATTATATTCTTTTTGAAGCTCTTCTAATTGAGCATTCAGTGTTCTAATTTGAGCCGATGCCGAACCAATACCACGTTCTAGATCAGAAATTTCATTTTGTAATGATTGCAAGTACTTTTGTCTACTTTGAATTTGTTGATTAAGAATATTAAGCTTTTCAACCGATGCATTTTTATTTTTTTCAGTTTCTTTTAATAATCTTGTAGTAATTTCAATCTCCTTTTTTGCTTTTTCGGCTTCTGCTTTAAGTTTATCAATATTTTTTTGTGCCATAACCGAACCGGTGCAAACACAGACAAAAAATATGATTAATAACTTCTTCATTGATTTATTTGTTACTGTTTCAAAAATAGTAAAACCCTTAAAGAATGACTATTTTATTTGTTTATATTTTGCATTTACTCCAAACGGATATGTTTGTTCTATATTGAACTCAACTTTTTCATAATTCAATATAAACTCCATCCGTTTTTTATGAGATTTTACTTCAAAAGTAAGAATTTTTGGAAAAGCAATAGAATCAATTAAAGTAAAAAACGAATATTTTGTTTGTACTTTTAAATTTTTAGCATCATCTACTATTGCAAATTCCGACACTCTAAAACAATCAATCATAAAATTCATAGATTGAAAAATAGCGGTAGTATCGGCTCTACGACCTGCAATAGCTCGTCTTTCTCTAAAAGAATAATTTTGAGCTACTAATTCATTTTTTCGTTTTGCTATTTGATAGGTTTGAAATACCTGCAACGTATCAATATTTAATTCAAAAGGATAATAAATCATTTCATTTAATAATACCGATTGCAATGCCGAATAATTCATAGGCACAGCCGTAATTTTTTGAATTATATCATATCCTCCCTCATAATATGTTTTATCAATTCTATTAATATATCTTACACTATCAGGTGTTAAAACACAACGAACTGCTTCTATATTAAGTGCCGGAGTAATAGAAACCCAAATAATACTATCTTTTTTAACACGAATAGTACCTTTTATTTGAATAGGTTTAGGATTTACAAGTTGTGCCGAAAAACGTATAGAAACATTTGAATAATTACCATAATTTAGACGAATAGAATCATACAATTGCTGATGTGAAATTTGTCGTAATTCTCTTGGTTTAATAGTAGCAGTAGGTTTTTTTGATGAACATGAATTCAACAAAATAATACATATTGAAACTACAACTACTATATTCTTCATCTATTTTTTTTGCAAAAATACTTTTTTTCGTTGAATATCAATAGTTGCACCAAACTCATTTGCTTTATTCCATGCTTTTTGAGCTTCATCTATGTTATTATTCTTAAATAATACATCTCCCAGCAATTCATAATAAGAATCTGTATATGCTGATATATCTATACTTTGAAGCATTTCTATAGCTTCAGCATATTTTTCTTGTTTATACAAAACAAAAGCTTTTGCATATCTACATTCATTAGAATTACATTGACGATTACATACATTTAATAATTCAACTGTTTTTACATTATTATTTTGTAATGCGGCATAATATGCATACGTACATATAGTATGCATATTTGTTGAGTCTATTTGTAATGCTTTATCAAAGCATTGATTTGCTGTTTCTACCGACTTTTGAGCATACAGTGATTCGCCCAATAAAATATAAAATAAGCGTTTTTGATTTTTTATTAATACTACATCTATCCCTTCTTGTAATGCTATTATAGCTTTATTGTATTGTTTTGTTTGAAAATAAGCTTGTCCTAACGCAGCATATAAATCGGCACTATTAGGAAATAAAATAATACCGGCAGACGCTACAGATATAACACTATCCCACTGTTTATTTTGAATTTCAAGTTCTATAATTTGTGTATAAAGAGAACTATTTGATTTTTCGTACTTTATAGCATAATATAAATGTGGTAATGCCTTTTGTGAATTATTATTTTGTAAATAATATCGAGCAAGTATTGTATTTACAACCTCATTATCAGGAACATAAAAATATACCTTTTCTACTATTTCATATCGTTTTTCATATATAGCTTTTGATTGCACGTTTTGTAATACTAACCGATTTAGAATATCATATTTTTGATTTTGATTAAAATAGGTAGTACTAAAAATATCATTTAGCGTAACAGCTAAAGAATCTACATTATCTAACTTTGCGTATATTCTAGCTTTTGCATACAGTATTTCAGATGGATTATTTGTTACATTTATATAAGTATTACATAAGCGAATTGCATCTGAATACAGAGCATTATTTTCATAAAACTGAATAGCAGAAATTACGTAATCAACTTTAGAAGGATATAATTGTAATAGTTCTTGTATAATCTCTTCCGCTTGTTT
>JAJUFK010000377.1 GCA_029266015.1 Bacteroidota bacterium | reverse complement strand
GAAGGCGATTTGCGTTTGTGTTCGGCTATTATACCCGATTTTTGAGGGTTACAAATAAATTCTTTCGCAGATAAACAGGTTCTTGAAAAGTATGGTGAAAATTCTAATTCTTTAGCTGATACATGTTGTTTAGCTTGTGTTACTTCAATTTTTTTGTGAGCTATAATTTCGTCTAAAATAGTCATTGTTGTATAAACTTAAAAATAATGACAAATGTAATGTTTTTTTTGTGTTGGTATATAAAAAACAAGAAACAGCATATCAACATTAGTTTATAAATTATGTTCTGTTATAATATAAAAAAATATGTAGATTTGTTGCATGAATAATATGGTTAAGGCACATGTGGCATTATTGGCTGCAAATGTAATATATGGTGTAAATTTTATAGCAGTAAAAGAAATAATCCCTGCATATATGTCGTGGCAGGCTTTAGCGTTGTTTCGAGGTTTTGGAGCATTGGCATTGTTGCTTCTGGCAGCTTTGTATATTAAACACGAATCTATTGAAAAACGTGATATATGGAAATTTGTAATAGCAGGTCTTTTGGGAGTAACGATTAATCAATCATTACTTGTGTGGGGATTAGAACTTACAGGAGCAGTGAACGCATCTATTATTATGACATCAAATCCTTTATTTGTTATGATATTTGCAGCTTTACTACTAAAACTTCCTATTACTCGTTTTAAAGTTTTGGGGGTATTAGTGGGTGCCGGTGGTGCTTTATTACTAATTTTTACTTCTCATAAACATTTTTCTTTTACTCATTCACTTGGTGATATTATTATTTTAAGTAATGCTGTATTATATGCTCTTTATTTGGTGTGGATTAAACCTCTTATGAAAAAATATAATTCATTTACCGTAATGAAGTATACTTTTTTGTTTGGAGCACCACCAGTTTTATTATATGGGTTACAACCGGCTATGCTTATTAATTTTACTGTATTGCCTGTTACTACATATGTTGCCATAGCATTTGTAATTGTAGGAGCAACATTTTTAACGTATTTTTTTAAAATAGTAGGGTTGCAATATGTAAATCCTACAACTGTGAGTATATATATATATATACAACCCGTTATTGCTACCATTATTGCTGTATATATGGGTAAGGATAGTTTTTCGTGGTATAAAATTATTGCAATGCTTTTAGTTTTTATTGGAGTATATTTGGTTAATCTTTCTAATAAAGAGTAAGATTGAATACCCTTTGCTCATTTTTTTTGAAAATACTTGCATATAATTTTTATATTTTTTTTGTTTTTTAAAAATAAAGCCTATTTTTGCAGTCCCAATTTTAGGGGAACAATTAGTATAATTATTTATTAAAATAAAATCAAATGAAAAGGACATATCAACCTTCTAAAAGAAAAAGAAGAAATAAACACGGGTTTAGAGAAAGAATGTCGACTGCTAATGGTAGAAGAGTATTAGCTTCGCGTAGAGCTAAAGGAAGAAAAAAATTAACAGTTTCTGACGAACCAAGACATAAAAAATAAGAATTTATTTATTCCAATATAAATTACTAAGCGTATCATATAGTATGGTACGCTTTTTTTGTGTAATATTACAACAATAATATCGTTCATTATTTACCTTTTGTTGTATATAAATGAAAATTAAACTCTTATATATCATTGTATTGCTGTTTGTAGTATCAGTAGCCGGTGCTCAAGAAAAAAATAATGAAAATCAATTGGCTTTATTATATTATTCAAAAGGTGAATTCCAAAAAGCCGCCGAAATTTATGAAACGTTATTTACACAAACTCATTCTCAAATTCATTTTGATTATTTGATAGATTGTTATCAAAAATTAGAACAATTTGGTAAAGCCGAAAAAATTATTCTTGAGCAAATTTCTTACTTCCCTAAAAATTATTATTATCAAGTTAGTTT
>JAJUFK010000150.1 GCA_029266015.1 Bacteroidota bacterium | reverse complement strand
ATATTGATATTATAAACTATGATACAATAATATTACTAAAATGCAGACCTCCTCTAGATAATATTGATGCATATATAGAATCTAAAGGATTAGTTAAAAATCAATCTGCAGGATATATGGATTTACAAATGAATATGTATATAAAACCCTAAAATATTTGAAATTAATAGTATATCTATTTTTTCTTAATTATATACCCTGGTCTTCCTTTTACTTCTTCGTGAATTTTCCAAATATATTCGGCTACAATTCCGAGCGAAAGTAATATCAACCCACTAAAAAAAGCAACAAATGCCAATATCGATGTCCAACCGGGCATAGATACACCTCCTATAGATGTTTTACCGGTAAGCTTTATATATGTGAGCAATATAATTAACAAAATAGAAAAAATAAACGAAACAAAACCCAAACGCGAAATAAATTTGATAGGAAATGTAGACGATGCCAAAATTGTATCCATTGCTAATTTCATTTTCTTTTTGAATGTCCATCGCGATTTATTTTTTACCGTAGGTCGTTCAAATGGTATAAACACAGGGTCGAATCCTAAACGCAACACCTCAACAGTGGTAGATGTATTGCGTGGTGAAATATGATTGTTTAGTATATCTATCACCTCTCTGTCTATCAAAAAACCATCGGCGCCACCTTTGGGAAAGGTAACATCGGTAATGGAATTCATCATTTTGTAATACAAATTCGAAAACGAATCTTTAATTTTACCATCGTTACGACTCACGCGATAGGGCATTACAATTTTATGTCCCTTTTGCCATGTACGATACATCTTAATTACAATATCCAGGGGCATTTGCTCGTCGTCGGGAATTGATGTAGCACAATCGCCTTTGCATACAGAAAACGCTGCAAATTTGGAATAATGACTCGTATAATTTTTACTCAACTGATACGCACGCACCCGCGAATCTTGTTTTTCTAATTCTAAAGCAACTTGGTATGAATTATCTTTAGACCCATCGTCCATTATGATAAACTCAAACGGAATCTGTTCTTGCTCTAAAGCTTTACTTACACGATTGAACACGTTTACAATTCGTTGTTCACTATAGTATGAAAGTAAGATAATTGAATACATACTTATTATTTTTTATTCCACATTGTACCATGCAAAGGTAAACTAAAAACTTTTCGAGCCAATTCGTCGGCAATAGGAAATACCATACCTTCATATTGCTCTTTGTATGCATTTGATTTGTAAGGTGGTATTGGATAATGTATCAAGCATTTATAACCCATACTCTCCAATGCAAGCATATCGGCTTCGCGTTGTTCCGATTGCACTACAAACTGATGATATACATGATAATATCCTTGTGGTTCAACCGGGAAAATCCATGCTTTGTCAGAAAATTCTTTCCAAAATAATTCAGCTGTTGCTCGTCTCATAACATTCCAATCATTAAGATATCGTAATTTAATACGCAGCAAACCTGCTTGAATCTCATCTAAACGTGAGTTGTAGCCAATGATTTCATTTTGATATCTAATTTGAGACCCATAATTTCGCAACATTTGAATTTTTTTTGCAATAGCTGCATCGTTGGTTGTTACAGCCCCGGCATCACCATAAGCCCCCAAATTTTTAGTTGGATAAAAACTAAATGCATTTACATGTCCCCAACTACCGGCTTGCTTTCCTGCATATGTTGCTCCATGAGCTTGCGCACAATCTTCTACAACATACACATTATATTTTTCGGCTACACGCATAATAACAGGCATCTCACACAATAATCCATATAAATGAACCGGAAGTATTGCTTTAGTTTTTTTAGTTATTTTTTCCTCAATTCTTAATGGGTCAATATTGTGTGTAAGAGAATTTGGTTCAACAAATACAGGCGTTGCTCCTACATGAGAAACAGCCAACACAGAAGCTATATATGTATTTGAAGGTACTATAACTTCATCACCTGTTCCAACTCCCAAAGCTTTTAGAGCCAAAATCAAAGCATCAAGTCCGTTTGCAACTCCTATACAATGATTTACTCCAACATATGAAGCAAATTCTTTTTCAAAAGCTTGTACTTCTTCACCAAGAATATACCATCCTTTTGCAAAAAACTCGTGCATTTTTGCTTGAACTTCTGTTTCTATTGCAGCATATTCTGCTGTAAAATCGTTTGGCAATATCATACCGTAAAAATTCTATTTTTTATGTAACTATCCCACTTGAAGGATGCAGTTCCGGTTTATATATACGTAATTGTAATTCTGTTCCGTCAAATACAGCATAACTTGTATTGGTAATCCAATTACCCAAATTTATATATGTTGATGTATCTGTTATTTTCTTATTTACAGCCACATGTCTATGTCCAAAAATAAAGTAATCAATATGTTGTTGAGCAAGTACATCGCGAGCATACATAAGAAGCCATTCTTTATCATCGCCCAAATAATTGGCAGATTGATATACTTTTACTTTACGATTGTGGGCCGACCATCGATGTGCAAATCCAAATGCTCCGTTAGGATGAATTCGCGAAAAACACCATTGCAAAACTTTGTTTGTAAAAATTGCATGCAAAAAATTCATGCCTTTGTCATATGTACCCAAAGCATGTCCATGATGAATATATAATATTTTTTCGTTTTCATTTCTTATAATAGGGTGCTCTAGTATCTGAACCCCAATTTCGTCGGTTAAATAACTTCCCAACCATTGATCATGATTACCTTTGAACATATATACCGGTATTCCGGCATCGGTAAATTCGGCAAGTTTTGCAAGAAACCGCACATAGCCTTTGGGAACTACCCAGGTATATTCATACCAAAAATCAAAAATATCACCTAATAAATATAACTCTTTGCATTGTGGCTTAATATAGGTAAGCCATTCAATAATCAAACGCTCACGCTCTCTGCTATGTGCCGCATTTGGGTAGCCTAAATGAAAATCCGATGCAAAAAATATATGTTTCAACCAAAAAAATGTGTTAAACAAACTCATTATTATGCACAAAGATACAGAAAGTTTGTATATATAATTGAACCGTTGGTAGATTTTAGTACAATATCAATGTATAACTGCCGTATTTTAGCTCTCAATAAATATTATATTAATTTAAATTATACACGTATGAATATGAATGTGAAAAGTATGGTAATTGGAGCTGCCTTTATTTTAGTAGGCTTCATAGTAGGGTATGTAATTGGAACAAAAGCATGGAGCACAGTTCCTAACAATGGCATGATGCCACCACCTCCATTTCAACAATTCGAAGGTTACAGAGGACATTGTTGTGAAAAATTTAACCATGGTATGCGCTTTTTTTCTCCTGAGTTTTTAGATGAAATTGGAGTAACCGACGAACAAAAAAATCAAATTCGTGCAATTTTAGATGCTAAACGAAGTGAAATGGAAGCACATCGAAAAGAAATGAGAGCAGAACGAGATAAAGTTCATGCTCAAATAATGCAAATTTTAACTGCCGAACAAAAAGCACTTGTCGAAAAACGAATAAAAGAAGGCATGTGTAAAAGAGAATTCAAAGATTCTATAGAATAAACAAGCATAATTTCTTTACTTTCTACCCGATTTGTTTGACGCATCTTTACAAATCGGGTAGTTTTTTATACACCATTTCAGTAATTTTTATTACTATTGTATAAAAAATCAATGATTTCTATACTACATACGGCTGATTGGCATTTAGGTAAACGCTTAGGTTCATTGACTCGTATAGATGAACAAAAAACTGTTTTATCAGAAATTTGTGAAATAGCAGACTCAAACAACGTAGATGTTGTAGTAATTGCAGGTGATATTTTTGACACCACTAATCCTCCAACCGAAGCTATAGAATTATTATATTCTACACTCAAAAATTTATCAAAAAAAGGTACTCGTCCTGTAATTGTAATAGCAGGCAATCATGATTCTCCCGACAGAATTGAAGCTCCAAATCCTTTGGCTCGTGACAATGGAATAATTTTTATTGGAAATCCTAAATCAACCTATTACACAGAAACTTCAGACACATCATTTTCAATACGCCAAAGTCATGAGAGTTTTATTGAAATAGAATTGAAATCAGGTGAATTATTACGTATAATTACTGCTCCTTTTGCTAATGAATTACGACTCAAAGAAGCATTTATGGTTGATAAGGATACTGAATTTATTACATATATGACCAATTATTGGAATACATTAGCTCAAACATATTGTGACAATAAAGGTGTAAATATTCTTGTTGGTCATCATTTATGCTTACCTATAGGTGAAACTAGCGTAATAGAACCGGAAGATGAAAAACCTATACAAGCTATAAGTACATTACTACCTCCTGCATCTATTCCCAAACAAATTCACTATGTTGCATTAGGACATCTACATAAATTTCAATACGTGTATCACAATCCTCCTATTATTTATTCAGGTAGTCCATTGGCATATAGTTTTGCCGAAGCCATGCAAAAAAAATATGTGGTAATTGCCCAAATTGAACCTAATAATAAAGCTATAGTAAATGCTATTGAATTACATACACCTAAAATTCTCATTAAAAAAACATGTACTTCTACCAATGAAGCTATAGAATGGCTTTTGCAAAATCAAGACAAATATGTAGAACTTACAATTGAAAGTGATACCTATATGACTCCCGCTGAAGTAAAACACCTTCATCAAACTCATAATGGTATAATTGCAATAATTCCTATAGTATCAGTAACAAAACAAGAAAATATAGAAACAATAATACCTTCATTTTCAAAACCAATTGATGATTTATTTGAGGAATATTTTATGAGCAAAAATAATGGTCAAAAACCAAGCAATGAAATAAAACGCATGTTTAAACGAATTTTAGCACAAGAAAATTAGTATATTTGTATGTATGATTCAACTAAACGAAATTGGCATAGAACATATCTTTTCTTTTAAAACAAAAGAAAGTAATGCATTAGAATATTTATCGGCTAAAGAAATAGCTGTGTGCGATGAAAAACGCGAATTATTTTTTTCAATGCTCATAAGCGCTATGGCAAATTCTACAGGAGGTACTATATTTATTGGCATACATGCTATTCGCAAAATACCTAAAAATATAGAACCTATTACTAATGAAAAAGCCGTAGAATGGTTAACTCATATTTGCAATACATCTATTAGTCCAATTATTCCAAATCTTAATATTCAAAAAATATTTGTCTCTCCTAGTAATTATATAATTGGAATTCATGTTCCTAATAGCAGTAAAGCGCCGCACATGTGTATAGATAAACGCTTTTATAAACGGACAAACCTAACACAAACTGTACTTGAAGAATATGAAATTCGCGATTTATATACCAAAAGTAAGCGCAGCGAAATAGAATTATATTCTATTATGAACACAAATGGAATTCCAATGCTTTCGGGGGGTAAATTCCAATACATTAATTTTTATCCTCGTTTTTTGATTAAAAATACAGGTACTACTGTTGAACGCTTTTTTAAAGTTGAAATTTGGGTGCCATCACAAATAAACAACCCAAATTTTGATTCATTACAAAACCATTTTTCACGATTCGAAGATGGTCATTCCGTTTTTAGTATTACTCATAAAACACCTTTTTTTCAAAATGAAATTGCAACAGTGGCCGAAGCAAATTTTATAGTAGATTCTCACAATTTTGATGCTTTTGAACATGGAGAAATTACAATAAAATTGTTTTTTAGTAATGGTATTGAAACAAAAATTTTTCGATGCAAAGAACTATTGTTATACAAAAAGAAACAATTAGAGTTATCAGATTTTGCACATGCACAAACAGTAATTGAAACACCCGTGCAACCAGAACAACCTCGTTTATTTATGTAATATGAAGTGGGTTACTATTCAAACATTTACTTATGCTCACGAAGCCTATATAGCTCAATCAAAATTAGAAAGTTTTGGAATTGAAACTTTTTTACAAGACGAACTTACCACACAAATAATTCCTGTATATAGCTATGCCACCGGGGGAGTAAAACTCCAAGTTCACGAACAAGATGTAGAAAAAGCACTAAAAATATTAGAATTATAATTTGGGTAACTGTATTATATCATTCACCAAATATGATATAGGGAATTCATTTACAATTTGTTTATAAAGCATATACGCATCTTCACGAGTTCTAAAATCGCCAACACGTATTTTAAAAAAAGGT
>JAJUFK010000347.1 GCA_029266015.1 Bacteroidota bacterium | reverse complement strand
GTTGCGGTTCCTTTTACAGTTGGAGCTGCTACACTCGTTGCTGTTATTACAGCTGTTCCCGGTGCTACCGCTGTTACTACGCCCGTAGCACTTACCGTTGCCACTGCAGTATTAGAACTACTCCATGTTACCGATTTATCCGTAGCATTCGTTGGTGTTACCGTTGCTGTTGCTGTAGATGTTGCTCCTACTGCTATTGATGCAGGTGTTAATGTTACAGCTATTGCTGTTGGTAATACTGTTGGATTTCCAACGGTAATAGACGCTGTAGCACTAATAGTTGGATGCATCTTAGATGTAGCAGTAATTGTTACTACACCATTTGCTTTCCCTGTAACAATACCATTTGGATCAACAGTAGCAACAGTAGCGTCACTTGTTGTCCATACAATTGCTTTATATGTTGCACCGGTTGGTGTAAATGTAGGGGTAAGTTTTTGCGTTGCATTTATAGCAATAGTTGCAGTAGTTGGGGTAAGAGCTAAACCTGTTAAAGCAGTTGGAATTAATCCATCTACTTGAATATCATCAATTGCTATTTCACCTGTAGTACCTGTAGCAGCTGTTACTTGCCATTGTAATTTTTCGATTTGAGTTTTATCAAGAGTAGCACGTGCAGGATTGGTAGCCCACGATGGTAATACTAAATCTGCCCACGCTACAGTTACTTTTTTCCATGTTGTAGAAGATGTTACTGAATAGCTGTAAAAAGCATAATCTTCAGTTTTACCTGCAGGAACAGGAGTTATAACTTGAAAACTACATGCAGCTCCTTTATACCAAAATGAGATGCCTGTTGCTGTACTCCAATTTGCTTTTTTCAATGTATCAGGATCAGGATATGTTCCAACACCTACATACGGATCATATTGATTTGTACCTTTTACTAATGTAAACGTAGTACGAGCATGATACCCTGTTGTTGAAGCACCACCGGCAGTCATAGTATAATTAACTGTTGCCGAAGTTGTAGGAACAGTAGTTGAACCTCCGCCGTTACTTTTATCATTATATGTAAACCACATTCCACCTAAGTTATTAATGTGGTTATTGTCTTCACAATCATCAATTACAGTAGAATTACCGGCTAATGCATTAGTTACCGGTTTAGAGGTAAATGCAGCTAATGAAAGAGTTCCGGTTGCGGTTGCTTTAATACTTCCGGGTGTATAATCAAGAGTAATAACATTACCCGGAACGATTTTGCCTGCTGTAATTGTTAAATCAATCGCTTTTGTACCATTCATTGCTATAGCAGTAATAGCACCTGTTTGCGCTGTACCTCCAATTTTTAACGTAAATGCAGTTGCTGCTGTACCATTAAGAGCAATATCTTGATCAAAAGTAACAGTAATTTTTGTTCCATCTGCATTAGTTGTAGCACTTACAAATGTAGGAGGTTGTACTGTTCCGGAAGACCCCGGTTTCCAAAAGTTACCTGTCATAGTAAACAATGTAATACAACGCAATACTTGACTAAAATATGCTTCATTATTTCCTAAGCCTACAATATTTGTATACGCAGTATTTAATGCTGTTTGGTATGTTGTTCCCGAGGTTCCCATAAAAGCAAGACCTATCATACCAAATGTTCCATTTTTATATGTTCCACTCGCAGGACTTGCAGCATTCATAGCACACGGACCTTTTAAATTTGCAGCATCATTTTTTGCCCAATTTGACATTTTACTACAAATATCAGACGCAGTAGATGCTGCAGTTGCTCCATTCCAAATATAGTCTACAGCCATACGCCATGGGTTACGTATAGCATCCCAACCAAATTCGTTTGGTCCGTTACAAGTATTTGGTGTTGCATTATTATCTGACCAGTTACTTACTAAACCGGTTGTTGCATTTCTGTTTGTTAACAAAAAGCTATTTGAAGTTGAAACAACACTATTCCAAAAACTTGCTTGTGCAGTTTCTACTTTTGCAAATTCTCTATAATAAGCAGGAGCAAAATAACTAGGGTTTCTACACGTATTTGTTGTCCCCCACATATCACCATTCAATGTTTGATATGTTGATGGATGAATCTCATATTGACGAATTTTTCCTATTAAATAAAGAGCTTCATTTTTGTATGTATATGGACTTGTTGCAGTTGGCCATTGTTCCGAAGCTATAATTAACGCCATAGCAGCATCAAGCTCGGCATCGGTTGCTCCATTTTGACCGGTTACTCCCGTACATCCGCCAATTTTCCAATTCATTACACCATTACTATTTTTTTGTGATAGATAATATTTCCATAATCCATCGAATGTTGTTTTATCGGCAGCATACGCAGCTAACAACATACCATATGCAATACCTTCAGAAACTGTTGATGTATTATCATCAAACTTTACACGAATACCATTGCTACAAGTTTCTGTAAGATTTGTTTTCCATGC
>JAJUFK010000318.1 GCA_029266015.1 Bacteroidota bacterium | reverse complement strand
TTACCGTTTGTGTAGGCACACGTGTGGTAGTTTGAGCTATAGTTCCTTGTTGTTGATAAGGTTGAGCAGTAACTCCGTTAGTGGTTGGTTGCACTTGTTGACCTGTAGCAGTAGTTTGCATAGGTTTAGTAGTAACAACATCGTTTTGTACTTGTACTTGTTGTGTAGTAGGAGTAGTGCCGTTTACCGTTTGTGTAGGCACACGTGTTGTAGTTTGTGCGGTAACTGTAGTTCCTTGTTGATATGATTGAGTAGCAACACTGTTAGTGGTTGTTTGCACATGTTGACCTGCACCGTTGTTTGAAGGTACGGGTGATTGAACTGCTGTGTTTTGAGTAGTTACGTTCCGAGCAATAGTTTGATTTTGAGTGTTTGTTTGTTGTACAGAATATTGCGAAGAAGTTTGTATATTACCCGGAGTATTTACTTGATGAGGTGTTTGTTGAGAATATTGAATAGTTTCATTTGATTTTTGAGAAGTTGGTGGAGCTGTTATATTTGGAGTTGTTTGAGCTACAGTTTCTATAGTTTGCTGTTTTACTGTTTGTTGGTTTTGTTGTTGTAAATTAGGAGCAGGAATATGTAATGTGTTTTCAAATGCTTGAGCAGAAACAGTTTGATTTTGATTAATTGTTTGTTGTGCAGGTTTTGAAGTTTGTTGAACTGTATTGGTTGTTGTGGCGGTTTGTTGAACAGCAGGAGCATTTACACCACCGCTTTCCATATTTTTATTATATGAAGGATTCAATACAGCACTTACATTATCGGGGTCGTCAACATTGTATTGTTGTGTAGTAGGGAAATAGGTTGAAGGTGCCGGAATAGCATTAATGTTTACAGTAGGTTTATTATTAGGATTTGGTATAGATTGTTGTTTGCTTTGTAAATTTGTTTGCACATCTTCGGCCGGAGAATATGTGCCGGGGTAAGGCTGAGGTCTGCTTGTAATATTAGATGATGTGAAAAAATCAATTTGATTTTGTGTGTAATTTTTTGATCTTAAATTAGTAGCTAATTCTTCATTGCTTTCAGGGATAGAATAGGTAATTTCAACAGGTTTTCCCGTAGAATTAATTTGAGTTTGCGGAGAAAGTGATTTTGATTGTAAACTTGCTTGATTTTGAGATAAATCTGAATTAATATTTTGTGAACTAATATCATATGGTGCACGAGCTGAATAATTTTGTGCAGAAGGAGTTGCTTGTACTTGCGTAGTTTTAGATAATCCTGACTCTAAATTGGCATTATAATTAGGATCAAGCGATGTTTCAAGAGGTTTTCCGGTACTTTCGCTAATAGCACGCAAATCACGTTCTAATATTACTACAGTTTGTGTTATACCATTGTCAACAAAAGAGAATGCTCCATTGATAAATAGATTTTTGATAGAATACCCTGGATTAGGAATTACTTTGTATGATACATAAAAAATATCTTTTTGTGGAGCATCAAGCCACATAAAACGAGCAATATTGTTGTGCGATGAAAAATCGGCATTTTCACGGTCTATAGCATAAAAGCCATACCCTTGCGGTAACATTTCTTCAATTTTGCACATTGAATTTACATTTGCTTTGTTTACTCGTAATGATACAATAGCTTCATTACCAATAACATTCACGGTTCTGTAACACGTTACATCATTAATATTTACAGGAGCTTGTTTAGCTTGTTGTTCTGCTTGGTATTTTCGTAATGCTAATGGATCATTGATTACAGTAATTTGATTTGGTATAATTTCAGAAAAACGACGTTCATTGTCAACAACATAACCAAATTTACCATTTATAGTAATTGATTGTTTATAATCTACAGGTACATATATAGTATAACTAAAAGTAAAAGAACTTGCATATGGTATGCTAACCCATAAAAATTTTACGGTATTATCTGAAAATTCAAAATTTTGTGAACTACTTTCGGCACGCAATCCATCGGGTAATGTATGTGTATACCTACCAAATCCGCTTAAATTACCTTTGTCTATAGTTACGGTAACAGTAAAACTGGTTCCTGCTATCACTTGTTTTGGGTATTCTGCACGTACAGTAACAACATTTGAATTGTATAAATTCATAAATAATGCAAAAGGCACAGCTATAATTACAAACAAAAGCAAATGTTTTGCATTAATTTTAACAATAGTATTCATAACACACTTTTATAAATATCGTAATTGCAAATGTAATGCACGAAAAATAAAAATGCAACAAAAATGCACAAAATTGTTAATAAAAATGTTAATAACGTGTTAGCTGATAAAAAATATAGTAATGTTGTAATATAAAAAATGCATATAATTCACTGTATTTCAATGCTGCAAATTATATGCATTAATTAAAATTGTTTGCTGCAAAAAAAATGCGATTAAAAGTTAGGTTTAAGTATATATCGTGAATAAAAGTCGTTAATTATATGAACAGCTTCATCGGCTGTATCTACAATTTTTACTAAATCTAAATCGTCGGGGCTTACATTGTGTTCTGTTTCGAGCATTTGTTCTTTAACCCAGTCAAATAGGCCTGACCAATATGATTTTCCAACTAAAACTATTGGAAAATGCGCAATTTTCATAGTTTGTATAAGAGTGAGTGATTCAAAGAGTTCGTCTAATGTACCAAATCCGCCGGGCATTACAACAAATCCTTGTGAATATTTTACAAACATAACCTTGCGTACAAAAAAGTAATCAAAATTAATAAGTTTATCTGCATCAATAAACATATTAGGTTCTTGTTCAAAGGGTAAATCAATATTTACTCCAACAGATTTTCCTTTACCTCTTTTTGCTCCTAAATTACCTGCTTCCATAATTCCGGGACCTCCACCTG
>JAJUFK010000200.1 GCA_029266015.1 Bacteroidota bacterium | reverse complement strand
GATTAAAGGTAAAGGTAATACTTCAATACAACAAGAATATAGCTTTTTAGATTATGAAAGTTCTACAAATATTGTGTATTATAGACTTGTTCAATTTGATAGAAATGGTGATTATACATATTCAGATATTATAACAATCAATTCTGTAACTCCCCCAAAAGAAGATTTGCTTATAATAAATAAACAATGTGTATTACAAAATGTACAACAAGATGCTCTGTATACTATTACTGTAATTAAAGAATCAGGAAAAATAAAATATAGTTACACTTGTAAAGCACCTGCAGAAACTATTATATGTCCTTATGTTTTAGAAGAAGGTGTATATATATTATCGATTTATAAACAACAATTACTTATAGCAACTCATAAAATTAAAATGTAGATTACGCTACTTTTGTTTAATAAATACGTGTAAAACCCTGTTTTTCAGTTAAAGCATAGTTTCTATAAAATAGAGCTGTGCTTTTTTTATGTGTTAAGCATGAAAAAATAAAATATATTATTCTCATAAAAAAAAATGATGCAGTTTGTTATCTAAAAAAAATGTTTGTGATAACATTATAAATAAACTTTTTATATTTGTGGCAAAATTTTAAAAACAAATAAATTAATAGAAATATGAGTTTTACACACGAAGTAGAAGGAATGATTTGCGTTGCAAAAGGTGCAAATCATGGTCCTGCACCCATACCTCAGGTAGGCAAATGGGTACAAGCAAAAGAAGTAAAAGACATTTCGGGATTGACCCATGGTGTAGGATGGTGTGCTCCACAACAAGGTGCATGTAAGTTGACACTAAATGTTAAAGATGGAATAATTGAAGAGGCATTAGTTGAAACTATTGGTTGTACCGGTATGACTCACTCAGCTGCAATGGCTGCCGAAATTTTACCAGGAAAAACAATTTTAGAAGCATTGAATACCGACTTGGTGTGTGATGCTATAAATACAGCAATGCGTGAATTGTTCCTGCAAATAGTATATGGTCGTACACAAACTGCATTTTCTGAAGGTGGATTACCTGTAGGTGCCGGTCTCGAAGATTTAGGTAAAGGCTTACGTGGAGTAACCGGTACGTTATATGGAACATCTGCAAAAGGTCCTCGTTATCTTGAAATGGCAGAAGGGTATATTACAGAAATTGGTCTTGATGAACAAAATCAAATCATTGGATATCGTTTTGTAAACTTAGGTCGTATGATGGATATGATAAAAGCCGGAACCGATGCAAATGAAGCAATTAAAAAAGCATCAGGAAAATACGGTCGAATAGAAGATGCAGTTAAAGTTATTGACCCACGTAAAGAATAAGGAGGAATATACAATGGAACAACAATTATTTGAAAGTTACAGCAGAAGAATTAACCAAATAAATAAAGTGTTAAATTCTTACGGAATTTCTTCTATTCAAGAAGCAAAAGAAATGTGTGATAAAAAAGGTGTAGATGTATATCAAATAGTAAAAGATATTCAACCTATAGCTTTTGAAAATGCAATGTGGGCTTATATAGTAGGTGCTGCTATTGCTATTAAAAAAGGACAAACCAATGCAGCCGATATTGCAGCTACTCTTGGTGAAGGGTTACAAGCATTTTGTATTCCCGGATCGGTAGCCGATGACAGAAAAGTAGGTATTGGACATGGTAATCTTGCAGCTATGTTGCTACGCGAAGAAACTAAATGTTTTGCTTTTTTGGCAGGTCATGAATCATTTGCTGCTGCCGAAGGCGCTATAGGTATAGCAAAATCAGCAAATAGAGTGCGTAAAGAACCATTACGAGTTATATTAAATGGTTTGGGTAAAGATGCTGCTCAAATTATTGCACGTATCAACGGATTTACTTATGTGCAAACACAATTTGACTACGCTACAGGTGAAGTTAAAGAAGTGAAACGTATTGCGTATTCTACCGGTGACAGAGCAAAAGTTAATTGTTATGGTGCCGATGATGTACGTGAAGGTGTTGCTATAATGCATAAAGAAGGAGTTGATGTATCTATTACCGGTAACTCTACTAATCCAACTCGTTTTCAACATCCGGTTGCAGGTACATACAAAAAAGAATGTGTTGAGCAAGGTAAAAAATATTTCTCTGTAGCATCTGGTGGTGGAACAGGTCGTACATTGCATCCTGATAATATGGCGGCAGGACCTGCTTCATATGGTATGACAGATACAATGGGGCGTATGCACTCTGATGCACAATTTGCCGGATCATCATCAGTACCTGCTCACGTAGAAATGATGGGATTGATAGGAATGGGTAATAACCCAATGGTTGGTGCTTCTGTTGCTGTTGCAGTTGCTCTTTCACAAGCAAAATAATTAACTAATACATATCTTTATAAAAAAAGCCCAATTTTACATTGGGCTTTTTTTATGCTTTCCAAATTACACCTCCACATACATTTTTTCGAGCACCTGTTACGCTTGCTAAACAATTGTGCTTTTCTTGAATGCGTAAGAAACCTAAATATGCGAAAATAAGAGCTTCTTTAAAATTAATTAATTCCGATGATGGAATTATAAGAGAAGATTCACTGTATTGTTGAATTCTTTCTATCATAAATGAATTATAAACGCCACCTCCGGTGCATAACGTTTTAGTATTTTTGCCTTGTAATACTTTTCCTATTTGTATGCCTATGTGTTCGTAAAAAGTTCGCATAATGTCATGTATTGATAGATTATATGTATGTAATAACGGATATATTTCTTGTTCAACCCATTCTCGTCCTAATGATTTAGGTGGTTTTTGATTATAAAATGCTATTGATTCCAAATCGGCTAGTAATTGAGTATGTATTGTACCTTGTTTACCCAATTCTCCATTATAATCAAATTCTTGATTCATAGTTTCGGCAAAAGTATTTAATACAATGTTTGTAGCACATATATCCCATGCTATTCGAGTATTTTCAATAGTGCACGAAACATTTGCAAAACCACCTATGTTTAAACAATAATCATATTCAGAAAACAATAACTCATCGCCTATTGGAACTAAAGGAGCGCCTTGACCACCAAAAGCAACATCTAAAGTTCTAAAATCGTTAATAGTTGTAATACCGGTAATAGCAGCAATATGTGCTCCGGAACCAATTTGAAACGTAAGTCCGGTATGTGGGGTATGAAAAACCGTATGACCATGACTTGCAATAAAATCAATGTGTAATTGGTATTTTTGAATAAATTCTGCTATACAATTGCCGCAAAATATACCATAATCTACATGCAATTGTTGTAATTCTAATCCGGAAAGAGTGTGAGCATGTGCCAGTGATTTTTTTATTGTTGGTGAATATGAAACTGTTTCTGCGTAAAGTATTGTATAAGAGTTTTTTGTGAAAGATACAGCACATACATCAAGTCCGTCGAGAGATGTGCCGGACATAGTTCCAATAAAAAATAGTGATTCCTTATTATTTTTCATATTTTTGTGAGGTAATTATAATTGTGTAAATGTAAAAAAACAATTACGTTTGTTTAATAAAATATTTAAAAATTAAGTAAAATTACTGATTTTTGAAATTTACAGAATGTAATAAATTTGTAAAAAAATAATTACAAATTGATAGTTATTTTAAAAAATAACTTTATATTTGCAATATAAAAATACAACAACGATAATAAATAATAAAATTAGGTAGTAATTGTTTAATATAGTATTATGAAATCAAAATTAGAGTACATTTGGTTAGACGGGTGCCAACCAACACAAGGATTAAGAAGTAAAACCATGATGAGTAAAGATGGTTTTAGTGGTAAATTAGAAGAATTAAAAAATTGGTCGTTTGACGGTTCTTCAACACAACAAGCAGAAGGAGGCTCTTCAGACTGTTTGTTAAAACCTGTATTTATTTGTCCTGATCCGGACAGAAAAAATGCATATTTAGTAATGTGCGAAGTGTTAAATGCTGATGGAACTCCACATCCAACAAATCACAGAGCAACAATTGAGTCTGATGATGATGATTTTTGGTTTGGTTATGAACAAGAATATTTCTTATATGATTTAGATACAAGATTACCATTAGGTTTCCCTAAAGGTGGATATCCTGACCGACCACAAGGTCCATACTATTGCTCGGTAGGTGCACGTAATGCATTTGGTCGTCATATAGTAGAAGAACATTTTGATTTATGTTTAGAGGCTGGATTAAATATAGAAGGTATTAATGCAGAAGTTGCTACCGGACAATGGGAATTCCAAATTTTTGCAAAAGGTGCTAAACGTGCTGCTGATGAAATTTGGGTTGCTCGTTATTTATTGGAAAGAACATGCGAAAAATATGGTGTGTATGTAGAATGGCATCCAAAGCCACTTGGTAAAGATGCAGACTGGAATGGTTCTGGTATGCATGCAAACTTCTCAAACGGAAAAATGAGAACATGTGGTGATAAAAAAGTATTTGATGAAATTTGTGAAGAATTCGGAAAACATATTAAAGAACATATGGCTGTGTATGGTGCATACAACGATCAACGTTTAACAGGAAAACATGAAACAGCATCTATTCACGATTTCTCATATGGTGTTTCAAACCGTGGTGCTTCTATTCGTATTCCTGTAGGAACAGTAGAAGATGGATGGAAAGGTCGTTTAGAGGATCGTCGTCCGGCATCAAATGGTTGTCCTTACCAAATAGGTGCAATAATTGTAAAATCAGTTAAGGCTTCAGGTCACATTTAATATAAATGTATTATTGTTCGAAAACCTTCGGAGAGCTCTCTTCGAAGGTTTTTTTGTTATTATAAGTTTTCTAAATAATGAATCCAATATAAATTATTTGTATGTTTGTATAAATTAAAATCAAATATTCATGGATTCAACTAGACAACAAAAGGTTTCTCG
>JAJUFK010000078.1 GCA_029266015.1 Bacteroidota bacterium | reverse complement strand
TATCACTTACAAATTGCAATTCATTCCGTTGTTCTTCAATACATTCTTTTTGTTGTTGTATTGCTTTCAATTGACTATTTACTTCTATTTGCAACAATTTACGTTCGCGTTGAATTCTATACATTCTCAATTTATAAAGCAACCATAACCCCACTATTGCTATACATATACATATTCCTATAAACCACCATGTTTTCCACCAAGGAGGCAATATAACAACGCTCATAGTAATTTCGACACTACTATTACTTAATGTTTGCCGTGCCTTTACTCTTAAAGTGTAAGTGCCGGGAAGTAAATTATTACATTGAATTTCTTTATTGGTTCCTAAATCTTGCCATTCTTTATCAAAACCTTCAAATTTATATGCAAACTCAATGGTTTCCGGGAATTCAAAACTTATAATTCTAAAAGTAATACTTTTATTTTGTATTGTATATGGTATTAATAATTGTTTTGTATGTAACAACGATTGTTCTAAAATACTGCCGCCTGGTATAGCTTTTATGTGATTTATATACAAATGTGCAAATTCTAATTTCATTTGAGTTTGTTTAGTTACAATATCACGCAACGAAAACGCGTACATACCTTGGCATGTTCCTATATATAAATAACCTTTTGGATCGGCATACATAGCTCGTGGCACAAAGAATCTTTGACTAGCATGAGCTGCAAGCATGCGTTTTTGTAATTCTTTTGTTTTAGGATTATATACAAATAATCCTTTTGTATTGGCTATCCAATATTGTTCTGAATTTACAACACATACTGACAAATTAACTATTTCAACAAATTCAGGAAACGTAGTAAGAATTTTTTCAATTGTATAATTAGCAGTATTAATTCTATATACCCCTTTATTGGTTGCAGCTATAATATATCCTGCTTTATCCACACTAATAGATGTAATATACATTGGGTTTTGTGGATATCTAAAATTATCGGATTCTAATACATCTTTAATAGTTTTATTGTAAATACAATATAGATTTCGAATAGTTGCAACCCAAATTTTTTTGTTGTTATCAACTGCAACCTGTGTTATAAACTTTTGTTCATCAGGGAAATACGAACTGTATTGTATTTTGAAATCTTGAATCCATGAACATGTGCGAGTATTGAATAATTGTAATCCTTCACCATGTGTTCCAACCACTAATGTATCCGGAGCATACCAAGCAATACTTTTTACTCCATTAAAAAGCAAATCAGAATTATCTTCGTTAAAATATCGAATAGCAAACGTTTTTTTATCAATACTTGCAATACCGCCACGCCATGTAGAAATCCATATATGTGTAGAATTTTGCACAAATGACAAAACAGCATCGGATGGTAATCCGGTACTCTTTGATAAATGACGTAGTAATTGCATATTTTTAGAATATATGTTAATTCCACCACCATCTGTTCCAACCCATATATTTTCTTGCTCATCTACAATTATAGCGCTTACAATTGAATTTTGTAGTCCTTTTGTTTCGTCAATATGATGTATATATGATGTAAGCGGATTATACAAAAACAAACCATTGCCAGGAGTTCCTATCCACATCCTATTTTGAGAATCTTTAAAAATTACGGTTACTCCGAAAGTTGTAGAATTTAAATCTTTTAATAATGGCACCTGTTGTAACTGTAAATTTTTTGATAAAATCCAAACTCCTTTATACCCGGTTCCTATCCATACATTTCCCATTCCATCATAGGTTAAAGAAGAAATAAACTCATCACCAATTTCATTACAAATTTTTTGAACTGAAGGACTCCCATTTTTTGGTATAACTAACAGTAAAAGTCCATTTGATGTTCCAACATAATATACGCTATCTGATATACTCAACAAACAATTTATTCTTACATATTCTGAAGTTGGACTATCAATAGGAATTTTTACAACTTGTGATGTATCAGACGATACTATAATTAAACCCTTTTTACGTGTACCCAACAACATAGTACCATCATTACTAATATTCATACAAGTAACATGTGTTGAATACAATTCATGTACTTCACGAAATGCTTTATGAAATTTTCCTGAATATTTACTAAATCTATATAACCCTTTGCTACTTAACCCATACAATTCTGTTCCGTTTTTTTGATAAAATGAATAAAACGATGGATATTCTTCTATGGTTATTAAATTAAGCGATACATTATCAAATCTATCATATATACTATTATACGTTTGAATAGTTCCGTTTTGACCTCCAATCCAAATTTTTTTTGAAATATCGGTATATATACAATTTATATCATTTCGCATTAATTTATTATATTGAGCATCTTCTGCCACATAATGTTCAAATGATGAACCCGTGAATACATTTACACCAAAATATGTTGAAATCCAAATTTTTCCGGTTGTATCTTCTGTTATTCCTGTAATGTATGAATCGCTAATTCCATCTGAAAGAGAAAAATGTTGCAAAGAATATTGGGGTTGACCAAAAACCAAATTATATGAAAACAAAAAAATAATAAGTAAAATATGCAATTTCATAGTTTTTGGTAATTATACAAATCAATCATAAAAACATATTATAACCATAATTCATGTTTTAATGACAATTAGTAAAAATACAACTAATTGTTCAAATAACAATATGTTGAGTAAATTTTGTTAGAAAAGAAAAAAATCACATATTATGCTGATTATGTTGACGAGAACGAGAATTTTCTTGCATAGGACACGGAACTACCTTCATTTTACTTTTTTGTAATTTCTCACTTGCCGAACTCCAATTCCATGTTATTGTTATTTCATGAGAACCTGCTGTATTTGCAGTTAATTTTGAAAGTGTAAAATCATAGCTGTATAAAAATTGCAAACCATAATATTTAAATCCAAGCATATATACCAAAGCATCACTATTTATATAATTATTATATGCTTTGGCATATGGCATACCTCTATACCAAAATCCAAAAATAGTATTATTATGTTCCCAATACGATCCATACAATGCTTGTTTAAAATTTTCTTGTTGATTATAATGAAGCATTACATACACATTTTCACGTTTACGCTTTTTATTAAAAGTAGTTTGTACTTTAAACCGTGCTCCCGAATAAATATGCAGCCGCAACGGCACTTCAGAAGTTTCATTTTTTAAACTTTGATTAGGAGTTACTAAATGATCAAGCGTACCTCCAAACCAAACATTATTATACATTCCTAACAATGAAGCTCCAAAATCAATATATTTTTTACTGTTTATAAGAGATGGTTCAATAGTATTTGGACGATTTTCAATAAAATCAAGTTGATCGCCAAATACTATTTTTGAATAATCAATAGTTCTGTGTGCAAAACTCATTTGAATACCGGGACGTAAAGCAATAAATTTATTAATATTAATTGAATATGCATATTGTGCTTGAATTGTTGAATTTACAAGTTTTCCTGCCCCTGCTTGGTCGCGCAATAAAACAATACCGGCACCATTGCGAGTACCATAAAAATAATGATCAAGCATAATAGATACTGTATTATATTCTTGCTTTACGGCAGTCCATTGATTTCTTCCATTTATTGCTGCTCGTGTTCCTCCCGTAGCCCCTGCAAACGAAGGCCCCATATGCAAAGGCATAGCATACAAATGCGAAAATTGAGGATCTTGCGCTTGCACATGTTTCATGCTCAATAATAAGATTATAACAACAATAATTTTATACATATTTCTTATCGTAATAATGTAACATTTCCAACTTTTTGTATAGTTTTTCCACCTAAGCATTGTGCGGTACATTTCCACACATACACATCTGATTTTGAAAGCTCTTTTTTATAAAATCCATTCCATCCTTTTTCTAATTCTTTACTTTCAAAAACAATTTCACCCCACCTATTAAAAATTTGTAATTCATATTCAACTATATTTATGAAAATAGGATGAAAAATATTATTTTCTGTTTCTGGAACAGAACTATCATAATATCCATCTGATTCTTGCAAAATAGGTGTAAAAGCATTCGGAAACTTCAAATCACAAGTATGTAATACACGAATAGCTTTTGGTATCACTAAAGAATCTTTACAACCATCACGTGATATTACCGTGAGTGCTATATTAAATTCACCTTCTTCAGTAAATTTGAACGTTGGCTGAAAATCATGTGAAATATTGTCAGCTCCAAAATACCAAGTAACATCTTGAACATCAATAGAATGATTATATGTAGAAATTTCAGCATTGGGCAAATACACAACTTCAGGTGCAATACTGAAATCAGCTTTTGGATTTCTATACACAGTAACAGTATGAGCCCTCGATATATCCTCTGCTTCTTCATTTTTTGCCGTCAATTGTATAATATATGTTCCGGGAACAACAAACGTATGTGTTGGATGCACTTCGGTTGATGTAGTTCCATCGCCAAAATCCCATATATATTCAGTTGCATTCATTGACTTATTTGTAAACGAAACCTCAAGCGGACTACAACCTGCATATGAAGTATCGTATCTTGCAATAACAGGAGGACCTAACACTTTTATAATTTGCTGAATAGTATCTCTACACTCATTACTATAAGCTATTAACGTTACTGTTTTGCTACCTGGACTAGTGTACGTATGAGTTTCAGGATTAGCTTGGGTACTGTTTACACCATCGCCAAAGTGCCATGCATATTGCCATTCGCCTTTTGTTTTATTTTCGAAAGAAACTATGGCGTCAGGCATAAATACTTGTGAGGCACTTGGCAAAAATGATGCTTGAGGGGTTGCATATATTGTCAATTGTTTTTCAATAGAATCTCTACATCCATATACATTCATAGCCCGCAACGAAACGGTATATACAGAATCTCTTAGTGAAGAATTTGTAAAACTATACATAGGGTCTTTTGCTGTAGATGTTATTCCTTTTCCAAAATTCCATAAATATGATTGAGCATATAAAGAGGTATTCTGGAATGTAACCGAGAGAGGATTGCAACCCGACTGTGGTGCAATAAAATCTGCAACAACTTCAGGATATACCATTAAGGGTTCTTGTGTAAAGTCAGAACACATGTAATCATTATATACGGTCAATGAAATTTTTGGTGTTTTTACATCGGCTGTGGTATTTACAAACGTATGAACAGATTTAAACGTTTCTGAAAGATTACCCGATCCAAAATCCCATGAATAATGTGTAGCACCAACCGATTCATCTGTAATACTAACGGTAAAAGGAGAACAACCGGCATGTGATTGTAGATGAAACACTGCAGAAGGTTGCGGATAAACTGTAAGATTGGTTATGCCCGAAGAATCTACACACCCATACGCTGAAGTTGCTATTAATTGTACCGGGAAATTTTGAGCAACTGTGTCATAATTCAAATACGTATGTCCCGGATTTGCATTAGAAGCATCTGAGTTATCGCCAAATATCCAAAAATATGAAATAGCACCGCTTGATGTATTTATAAAATTTACATCGAGCGGACTACAGCCTTTTTGTTTAGAGAAAGTAAAATCTGCTGTGACTTGAGGGTATATTTGTAACGTTTGCACCTGCGTATTACTACATGAATATGCATTTCTAACACGTAATTCTACAATATGTACTTGAGGTAATGTTGTTTTATTTTGGGCTGTATACATAAACGATTGCTCTTGAATATGTTGTCCACTTACATTATTTATTACCCATTCGGTATATACTGCCCCTTTAGTTTTAGAAATAATTTGGGTATTCATAGGAGAACATGCTACAGAACTACTCACAGTAAATTCTGCTTGAATTCCCGGATATACATGTATATCTTTTTGTATAGTATCAGCACATAAAAAATGATTGCTGCCAATAAGAGTAATCGTATACGTTGTATCTTTAGCTCCTTCATTTATAAAC
Source organism: Bacteroidota bacterium (assembly GCA_029266015.1). Taxonomy (GTDB): domain Bacteria; phylum Bacteroidota; class Bacteroidia; order Bacteroidales; family UBA1715; genus MWCJ01. Next base: position 3,845 of record JAJUFK010000078.1, on the reverse strand, counting down.
GTATTTACAGGATTTGTTTCTGTTGAAAATTTACCATCACCAAAATTCCATGAATACGCAGTTGCATTTTTTGATATATTGGTAAATTGTATTGGTAATGGACTACACCCTGAAACATTTGGAAAAAAATCTGCTATAACCTGCGGATATACAGTAATAGCCTGCGATGCGGTATCAGTACATGTATATTCATTAGATGCACGTAATTGTATATGAGTAACTTTTACAGTAGATTCGGTATTTATATATGTTTGATTTGGTATGAGCGATGGCGATTGAACAGAATTACCAAAATCCCACATATATTGAGTTGCTCCTATAGTTGCATTTTGAATATTCACCTGTAAAGGACTACAACCCGAAACAGCATTTGTTTGAAATTGCACTATAGGTTTCGGATACACCTATATAGTTTGAACATCAGATGTGTCGCGACATTGATATGCAGATATTGCAATAAGTTGTGTATTATATGTTTGAACTTGTTGCGATGTATTTATATAGGTATGTATAGTATTTGTATTACTCGAAAAAGTATTATCTCCAAATATCCATTGATATGTTTCGGCTCCTATTGATGTATTTGTAAAAACACCATTAAACGGACTACAACCTTGAGTAGGGTGCATAGTAAATTGAGCTGTTACCTCAGGATATACCAGAACTGATAGGGCATGTTTATCGGTACACCCAAATTCATTTTCTGCAAACAAAGTAATTTTATGCGATTCTTGATATACATTTTTATTGACAAATGTATGATTAAACGAATTTTCACCTATATGAAAATTTATATCATTACCAAGTGCCCAATATGTACTTGATGCACCCGTAGAAGTATTTCTAAAAGCTGCCGTAAAAGGAGAACAACCATAATTTGTATCAATTACAAATTGAGCATCAGGACTAGGATATACACGAACTTTAGCTGTAAATAATGCTTCGCATCCTTGATGAGTAGAAACTTTAAGAGTTATAGGAAATGTTTTTGGAGAACCTGTTTCATTTACAAAAATATGCTCAACTCTATTCCCGCTTAATTCAATAGTGCCATCACCAAAATTCCATTCATAATAAGGAGCCAAAGATTGTGTTTGCAAGATAGGTATAAAAGGACTGCAACCTGCAGTATCACTCAATTCTATACCTTTATCGGGGAATGGATACACGGCTATATATTTTGTTATAGAATCTACACAAGAATTTACATTTTGTGTTTTTAAAGTTATAGGAACATACAAAACTTTGTTAGACGTATTTGTATAAGATACAGTTACTACAGCGTCATGCGAATTTGTACCATTACCTAAATTCCATATATATGAATCTGCAAATAAAGACGTGTTTTGTAATGTAATAAATTCACCACTGCATATGGCAGTTTTTGAAACCGTAAAATCAGATATTGGTTGTGGGTACACGTTTATTGTATGTTTTGTTGAATCGGTACAACCAAATTCTGTAGTTACTGTTTGTTTAACTGTAAATGTTTTTTCTAATCCGGTATTATTAAAGAAATAATGTGCGGGATTTGGTGATTGCGAAGTTTCGCCATCGCCAAAATCCCACACATAAAATACTCTTTCTTCTGCAATTGAGGGAAACTGTACATATAGGGGAGCACAGCCGTTGGATTGAAAAGGAGATAAAACAGGTTTAGGATAAGAAAGAATATTCTTGGTTTGAGAGTTAGAACAATATTGGGTTCGTACGGTTAATGTAACAGGAATAGGAGTAGCATCGGTTAACATAATTTGAGGATGCAATTGTGTAGAAGTACCTTTGGGGCCCAAATTCCATTCCCATGATGACAATACATCATTTTCAACATACGAAAGATTTTTTATTGTATATAAACTGCCAATACATGCTTTATCTGTTGCAAATTGAGCAACAGGCATTGCATATGGTTTTACAACTTTTGTAATTGTATCGGAACACGCAAATTCATTGAACACTCGTAAACTTACAGTATAGGGAACCGAAGATTGATAGATCACGTCTGCAGGTTGTGCTTCATACGCATATGTTCCGTTACCAAAATCCCAATCATATGCAGTTGCTCCGGTGGACAAATTTGTAAATTTCATAGCAGTTCCTACACACGGATTTATATGTGTAAAATTTGCAATCGGCGAAGGATACACCTGCAACGAAAAAGATGCTGTATCGGTACAATTATATGAATTTTTGCCAATAACCGTATAAATTCCTGTCATATTGGGAGTAACAGGATTTCGAGTTATAAATTGATTGGTTGAATTAAATCCCCCGGGACCTTGCCACATATACGAAAGTCCCGATGGGAATACACGTAATGAAACTTCACCACCCTCACATGCATTTGTATGTGAGGTTGTAATATCGGGTTTTGGTTTAATTGTTACCTGAATAGTTGACGAATTTTTACATCCATTTGTGCTTGTTGCAACAACAGAATATGAACCATTCATAGCTACAGTACTATAGGGTATTTCCGGATATTGTTTTGTTGATTCAAAAGCATTAGGACCCCTCCATTCAAAACTAACCTGTTCATTACTTTCTGCTTGTAATCTAAGAGATTCCCCCTCACACGGTACATTTGATTGAACTGTTAATTGTGGAGGATTCAACACTGTTACAGTAGATGTACCTCTAGCAACACAGCCATTTTTTGTTATTCCTGTTACCGAATACGTTGTAGTTTGTAAAGGGAACACCGTTTTTACCGGTCCTAATCCTAGATTTTTATCCCATTCATAATAATCGGCACCGGAAGCAGTAAGCTCGGCACTTTGTCCTTTACAAATTGTAGAAACGGGAGGTGTTACTGTAAGTCGTTCAATAATTATTTTTGCTTGTAATGTTACCGAACAACCGGGTATACTTGTCATAACACAAGAATATGTATTTCCTTCAATTAATTTTACTTTAATTTCTCTTGTAGTTGCTCCATTGCTCCATACATATGAATTAAAACCTTCGGGAGCTTTCAGTATTGCAATTGAATCCGATTCGCAAGCCTGTACATTTATTTTCATAGCTGCTGTACGTGCTTCCATGTACGCATAACTCCAATGTCCGCCAAGTCTACAGTCAGCATTAGTAAATTCAAGCATCACCGTTTGTCCTATATATGGTGTTAAATCCATAGCTACTGTAGTCCATGGTTTCCATCGCACTACGGTATCACGAGTATTATCGGTAGGGTGATCATATATTAAACATGTATTAAATCCGGGAATATTTCCTCCCGAAATTATATGATTATATCCACACAAAGAATCTATTATATTTCCATAATTATCGCGTACCGCAACATCAAAAAACGGTTGTTCATCGTGTTTATGTCCGGGATCTTCAAAAACTACCGCATATTTATAAATAAACAAGGCATTCGATTCATTTACAGTTAATAAATACCGTAATTGTTCTACTTGTCCACCTTTTATATTATTTCCCAATTTAGCAACGTATTTACCTCCATCAGGAGGTATACTCGGTAATTCATTGCACGTATATCTATCGTAATATAGGTTTGAAATAATTGTTTGTCTTCCTGTGGTTATGGTATTATTGGTAAATGTTATAACTCCCGTTGTGCGATTCCATGAACCGTTAGATGCTGTCCATCCGGTAAAATTTCCCAATTCAAAATCTGAGTTGAGTGACGATGTTTGTGAATACAATACATTCACAAACAAAGCAAACAAAACAATTGTTACCATATATACACTTTGTTTCATAATCGGAATTTTACCTCAACTTATACAAAGTACGTATATGTGCCAATAAAAAAATGGTAAAAACGTACCATATTTATGGTAAAATTGATACATAGAGTATGTATATTATATCTATTC
>JAJUFK010000015.1 GCA_029266015.1 Bacteroidota bacterium | reverse complement strand
TAAGCGGTCTGAACTCAAAATTACGTCGAATTGACGTTAAATAAAAAATAAACAGCTTATACTATAAACTGTAAGACATTTAAGATAATTTGTTTCATGGTACACTCAACATTCCAACGAACTATATAAGTACCCTCCATAATGGCTACACATAGTATTATCTCCTCGATTGCATTATATATTTTACATGTACATACATTCCATAATATGATAGTATATAATTTATATTTCCATGAAAACTAATACCATATGCAAATTTTCTCATAGCATAATCAAAATTTACGCTATACGGAATTCCAAAAGCAAAAAACGGTACTTTTTCATATACTTTTGAACCTATTCCCATGCCCCATTCTCCGGTAGACCCATCGCGTATTAAACTACCAAACCTATTCCCAACATTAAAACTTATTCCGGTAGATATATCAAATAATAATGGCTTCCAAAAGGTAGAATATCCATATAAAAAACCAAAATCTACCATACTTTCTGATGTTTCAACCAACAAATAATCAAATGAATTAAATTCACCATATAACGATAATTTCTGATATCCGATAATTCTCGAATAACTTATTCCCAAACCTGCTCCAAATCCTGAATTATTATTAGTACTAAAACCTGCATTAGCAGAGATACTGGCATATTGAGAATTAGAACATGTATTTGTATGTGATGTTTTTAAATTTTCATTAATATTATGTAAAGTATCATTTTGAGAATATAATTCTATTGATAATAAGATTAGTATTATTAAAAAAAAATTATTCATAGCAATTTGTAAAAAAAAATACACTGCAAAAAAACTTCTTGAATTATCGATTCCTACAAATCAATATTATATATAATCACTGCTTACAAAATTGCTTTTATTGCATATGATCTAATAATCCTTGCAATTCTGTAAATATAAAAAAATAAGTAAACAAAACAATCAAGTTCATATTGATTACAAATGAATCCAAAGCCAAAATTTCCAATATTTCTCTCAAAATCCTTTAGTTTATGTTCTTTATTATCCTTTTCAAATAACAAACAAGCTGTTTTAACGTCAGTTCAACGTAATTTTGAGTTCAGAACGCTGAATATTGTTAATACCATGTATTATACGTATAGCTATTAAGATATAGGTAAGTAACTTTTAATAACATTAAGAAAAAAAAGAAACAACAACATTCTCTCATAAAACATTCATGGTAGTATTTTGTTGGCTTCATTCCATATACCGATAGTAACTTAAACAAACTATCAAGAACGAACGTCCTCACAAACTTACTACCATGAAAAAAAGTACCGTAAAATACGGTATACTATTACCAAGTATATCTTATACCAAGAGCGGTTCCCCATCCTAAGCCATTGTCATACCCAATAAAATCAAACATAGGCCGAGCATCTATACTTAATAAAATTGGAGCACCAATTGCATTAAAATCAAACTCTAATCCAATTTGACCACCTAATCCAAGATGCAAACCACTACTCGATGTATTCCCATCATCCCAATTGTAAAAACCTAATGCTGCACCCGGACCAACATACCAATTTAAACCACTTGTTAAATTCCAATCCCATTGATACACACCGGAAACATACATACTATTATAATTTTTGTTTCCTCTAAATCCTAAATCAAATTCCAGACGATTTGCTTCGCCCATGCCATGTTGATATGAGAATTCTGCTCCGTTTACATTTCCATCACTACCTAAACGAAGTCCAATTGCATGGGGATTTACTTGCCCAAAAGTTGATACACTCAAACTCATAATTACTGTTACAATTGTTACTATTTTTTTCATTGTTTTTTATTTTAAGTTTCCCTACTCGTATGGCTTTTCGGTTACGCCCTGTTTTTTTGAGTGGTTTCAAGCGTCCACATGTATATTAAAGTATTTCTAATAATTTCCTATTTTTTAAATAGTTATACATAATAACAACTCAGATACAAAGTATAGACTTATATAAGCCGTTTCACAATTCAAATATACTCCTTTTTTCTTTACATACACAAACCTGTAAACTATAATACTCGCTATTAGTATGACAGGTTAATTATCTTTTTTTGATATAATTTTCATTATTTATTATCCAAATCTTGATTGTATGCTTACAAATTATAAAACACATACATTTTGTATTTTCGATTTATCGTATTAATTTTACTAATACAATATAATGTTCTAAATTTCATACTATGAAAAAAACATGTATATATTCTGTTATTATAATCATTTCATTACTATTTTTTTCTTGCAAAAAAATGAATTTGTTAACCTTTCCTATTTCATATTCTACAGACTTTACAGTATCTTCGGGATTTCCCATAAACTTACCGTTTGATATACCTACTCCAAATGTTACAACAAATTCTACAAGTGAATTTGAAAGCAACAAAACAGCAGCCAATTTGGTGAAAGATGTATATCTTGATTATCTCCGATTATCAATATCATCACCTCAAGGTAAAAATTTTGATTTTTTAAAATCCATTCATTTGTATATTTCTCTGAATGGTACAAATGAAGTTGAAATAGCATACCTTGATACTATTCCTAAGGGAGTTACTACTATTAATCTTACTCCAACCAAAGCTAAACTCGACAGATATATTAAAGAATCATCTTTCAATTTACGCGCTCGCACTACAACTCGTGAAATTCTCACACAAGATGTTACTATTATGAGTAATATGAGATTTATAATAACAGCTGATCCATTATAACGAATTACCAAAAAACAGCAATTTACCTCAAGAAAAAAAAATGCAAATTTACTGCCTTTTTAATATGTAAGCTTTTACACGTATTTGTATGCACTATACGGTGTAAGCTCCCCATTTTTAGGACAGTGTTTAATTATAATGTAATAAAGATATTTCTTTTACCTTAACGGGACTACTCCCATTAAGGGAAAAATCGCAAAATTTTACAGGTCTCAATCCTCCTAAGGCATCATGGGGGCGATGATTATTATAATCATATATACATTTTTCGGTTATTTCTTGAACCTCATTAATATCTTCAAACAAATAAGCATCAAGGATATCACGGCGATAAGTACCGTTAAAACACGCTATAAATGCATTCTGAGTTAGTTTACCCGGTTGTGTGATATATAACTCTATATTATATATTGCTCCATTCTTCAAGAATTTTTGCAATAAATTCCGGACCATTATCCATTCGTATTTTCTTTGGTTTTGCTCGTCTTTTTAATAAATGATTTAAAATATACACTACCTTATTGCTTTTAATTGATGTATCAATTTCTATGTGTAATGCCTCTCTATTATAATCATCCATTATATTAAATGATTTAATTTTTCTGCCATTCATAAGTACATCATGCATAAAATCTATTGACCAAGTATCATTTAGTTCACCAGGAACTACTAATGCCTCTTTGATTCGTTGTGGTAATCGTTTTTTACATTTTCTTCTTATATTTAAATTCAACATACAATAAACCCTATAAACATGTTTGTGATTCCATGGCTTCCCTTCTAATCTCAATCGCCCATAAGCTTTCCAAAAGCCTTCTGTAGGATGTAACTCTGCTTTTTTTATTAACGCTTCTATAAGCACGCTATCATCTTTTATAGATTCATAGTAATATACCGATCGTTGAAGACCAATAACACGACATGCCCTGTTTATGCCAACCGATTCTGATTTAGAAATTTCTTGCACTAGAACTCTCTTATCACAGGGCTTTACAGCTTTTTTATTATCTCTTGTGCTACTTTATAATCTAATGCGAGTTCTGCATACATGTGTTTTAACCTGCGATTTTCTTCTTCTAATTCCTTTAATCGCTTTAATTCTGAAGCACTCATGCCTTGATAACGTTGACGCCATTTATAAAAGGCTGCTTGACTTACACCATATTCACGTGTAATGTCTTGTATACTTTTGCCATTTTCAAACTCCTTGAGTATTTTGGCAATCTCATCGGAACTAAATTTTTTTCTTTTCATAATACAGTTTAAAATTAATACTTTTTTTATACTTTTAAACTGTCCAGTTTTTGGGGGAGCTTACACTGTATCCCAAACTGCATTATTCAGCGAAATATAATTGTAACCAAGTCTGCACAGGTGCAGTATTGCTGGTATTTTTACTCTTTAATCCTCGTTAAATTACATGTGCAATAAATTGATTTTTAATGGTCACATGGAACTCGCCATTTATGCTTATTATAGAAAGTTTTGACTTTCCTTTATGGCTCGTTTCATATTTCATTGTACAAAATTTTAAACCGCAAGATACTCGATTTCCTGCAGTGCGTCGGCAAAAAAACTGCTCTTTTGCAAGTTGAAGCATCGGTTTGTGTGTTGGGGCTTGCAAATAAGTTGTTTTATATATCGGCAATTTTCATTTTTTTGTCTTTATGCAGCAAAAATTTCTTTGTCATCGTATCGTCTGTTTGTCTTTTTACAATGAACGCTAACAACCAAATATGTATTACTTTATCATACATATCCACCATATAGTAATGTATATGTATTACACTATTTACTTTTTATACCCCAGCAATTCATCTTTTAACCTCATAACCAAGGAGTATGCCTTAGCGTAATCTGCTTGTAAGTTGTCGCGTATTTCTTTACGTCCTTTGTCTTCGAGTGTAAACATAGCTTCTTTGGCTTTGTAGGCGGCAAACATAGCCACTTCACCTTTGAGCGAATGTGCATCGAGCATTAATTTACGCATTTCATCGGCATCTATTCTCGATTTTATGCGTGCCATTTTAGCTTCTACATTGTTTACAAAGTCATCTATTATGTCGTTCAACACATCGGCTTTGAACATACCAAAATTTTCGTAAAAATCGGCTTGGGTTATCAGTGGTCCGGTATCATCACTATCCTCATTTTCTTGTTGATTCAAAACAAACTCTTGCAAAACGCAATCTTCTTGCATTTCTGTATTTTCTGTAACAACAAAAGTATTTTGTATTTCTTTCATAGAATCTTGCACGGGCAATTCTGTTTTTACACAAGTAAATTTTTCATCTATCCCCTGAAGAGTTCGCAAAAGTTTAGGCTCATTTACCGGTTTCGTTAAAAATGCATTTACCCCAGCCTTCATCATACGTTCTTCATCTTCTTTGTATGCAGCGGCAGTAAGTGCAATTATAGGAATTGCAGCTTTTTTGGTATCACTCAATGCTCGTATAGCTTTGGTAGCATCTACCCCGTTCATTTCGGGCATGTGCATATCCATAAGCACACAATCGAATTCTTTTGCTTGTACTGCTTCGTATGCAAGTTTACCATTATCAACTATTTCTACCTCCAAATTATACATACTCAACAAATTGCGTATATATTTTTGATTGGTCAAATTATCTTCGGCAACCAATATGCGTAAACCCGGAGCAAACGAAATACTATCAACTCGCGATTCCATTTCTTCTTTCCGTTTGATTTCCGCCTTACGTTCTTCCGATACTCGTTTAAATGGAAGGTCAAAAAAGAATGTACTTCCTACATCAACGGTACTGGCAACTTCTAGTTTTCCGCCCATCATTTCTATTAATTGTACCGAAATAGATAGGCCTAATCCTGTTCCTCCATATTTACGAGTAGTAGAAGCATCGGCTTGGGTGAATTTTTCGAATACCGAAGCCAATTTATCTTGCGGAATTCCTATACCGGTATCCTCTACGCCAAAGTATATTCGAGTATTTTCGGCATCTTTATACAGTGTTTTTATATGAAGAGTAACAGAACCCTGCTCGGTAAATTTAAGTGCATTGTTTACTAAATTTATCAATACTTGTTTCAACCGAGTAGAATCACCATTGATGTATTCCGACACATCATCACCCATATCTATAATAAACTGTACACTTTTTTCGGAGAATTTAACTTCGAGCAATTTATAAATAGATTGTATGAGGTTTTTAAAATTAAACTCATGATAATCAAGTTCTATTTTACCTGCTTCAATTTTAGAAATATCAAGAATATCGTTAATAATAGTAAGAAGTGATTCTGCAGAATCTTGTACTGTTTTTGCATAATCACGTTGTTGTGGAGTTAAATTGGTTTTGAGCAACAATTGTGTCATACCAATTACCCCATTCATAGGTGTACGAATTTCGTGACTCATATTAGCCAAAAACTGCGATTTGTCTTCGTTGGCTTTATCGGCAATTTGTCGAGCTTTTTCAAGTTCAGCGTTTTGTTCATTGAGTCGTTCCAAGAGCGACTGCATTTTCACGCTTTGTGCACTATTTTTCTTAAATGCTTGTTCTATTTCTTTTTTCTGTTGTTGAATCTCGTCGCGCTGTTGTATAGCCAATTCATGTTGTTGTTCAAGAGCTTTTTTCTGTTCATTTATAGCATCTTGAGCCAATTTTTGCGGAGTAATATCAAAATCTATCACAACCAACTTATCAAACAATCCGTCTAAACCAAAAATTGGCGTAATATTTCTATGCACCCATTTACGTTTACCCAATGCGTCAAGCACATATGTTTCATATATAGCACTATTGCGAGTAAAAATACAATTGTCAATGATTGATTTTATGTTTTCTTCAATACTATTAGAAAGAATAGAATCACCATATAATTCAATAAAACGAGCCATACTGCAGGCAAAGAGTTTTCTAAAACTCACATTTACCCATTCCAACTTGAGGTGTTTGTTATAAATCATTACAGAATTATCTGTTTGACGCACAACAATTTTAAAACGATTCATTCGTGTTTGCAAATCGTGTATTTGAGTTTGCAATTCAGCATTCTTTTGTTCCAAAAGAGCTATATGTTCCTGCAATTGACGTATAGTATTATCCTGTTCCATGTTATCTATTGAATTTAGGTGCAGTTAATCCCTTATTGAATGCTTCCCACAAATTGGTAGTTTCATACACTTTTTCGCCAAAATAAAATAAAAATGGTTGTATAGTATCTACTGTTTGCATACCGGGCACAGGTGCTATAATGGCTTTACTATCTAATATATACACAATTGTAGGATACGATGGCCTGTTACCGGTAAGCACCATAACCACATCGTGCGGGGTAGCTCTCTGTCCTTCTACATATCTGGAGTTAGTATAAATTGTATCTCTAAATGATATGGGCTTAGTAGTTTCTGCATTTAATTTTGCTGCATGAAAATGTTGATTTACATACCGTATAACAGATGTATCTTGAAAGGTAGTAGCATCCATACGCTTACAGTATCCACACCAATCGGTATAAATATCCAAAAATACCGGTTTACCGTCTTGTTTGGATTTAGCAAGAGCCTGCTCAAAAGGAATCCAATTAATAGTTTTATTAACAACACTTTGAGAAAAAATACTATTTGCGAATAATGCCAATAAAAATAAATAAAACAACCTTCGCATATTTCCTATAATTTAGCAATTGCAATATTAAATTCTTTATTAGGAACAAACCCATGTTCATCTTTTGAGAATTCGGGTTTAATTCTTTCTACAAAATACATATCTATTTCACCTTTATTTTTGGCATATATTTTACCTCGGTATGTACATTCAAAAAAATCTTTTACTAATTGATACGTATCACCCGAAATATTTATTTTACCTGCCTCGCTGGTGCTTTCAATTCGGTATGCAGTATTTACCGCATCGCCCCAAATATCGTAAGCAAACTTACGTTTACCAATAACTCCGGCTACCACACTCCCGGTATGAATTCCAATTCTAATTTGCCACACCGGTTCATTGCGAGCCATTTTTTCTTCATTTACAATATTCATATATGCCATCATTTTCATGGCAGCCAATATTATATCAAAAGGGTTACTATTATTACGCATAGGAATACCTCCGGCACACATATACGCATCACCTATTGTTTTAATTTTTTCGAGATAATGAATTTCACAGATATCATCAAAATATGAAAAATGACGATTTAATTCTTGTGTCATATCTTGTGGCTCACGTTTTTCACACACTTTGGTAAACCCAACAAAGTCGGTAAACATTACCGTTACTTTTTTATAAAATTGCGGTTGAGCCTCGCCATTTATCATTAATTCTCGCGAAATTTCTTCGGGCAATATATTATTCAACAATTCTTCTGATTTATTTTTTGCTTCAATCAATTCTCGTTGTTGATTTTGAATTTTACTTTGAGATTCTTCGAGTAAAAAATTGATATCTTCTAAACGTTGCGATGCCGAAGCCAAAGAAATATTTGTAACACGCAGTTTTTCAAGATTTATTAATTTTTGCTTGAGTATTAAATTTTCATTTTGCAAAACATATAACGACCTACTTACATGATACGTGTATAACAATGAATATGTTAAAAGATACTCATCAACAGGTTTTTGTAAAAAATCAACAATACCAAATGCCATAAATTTTTCGGCAAATGCAGTTATTCCATGTTCAGAAAGTATTAATACCGGTACATGTTTGAATGATCTTCGAGAACGAAAATAATTCAATAATTTCATAATATACGATTCATCTTCGGAATCTATTATTATGTAATGTATAGGTTCTTGAATACTTGCTTCTGCCAAAACCTGCTCACCGGTAAGCTCTGTAATTGTGTGATTTAAGGCTATGGTATCATAAATATTCTCAATAATTTGAGATATTGAAGTGTTATCAATAATGAGTATTGAAAAGTTCATATGAACGTATTAGTTTCTAAATTTATGTAAAAATAGGGAAAAATAGAATAATTGTACATATAAATACATATTTTTTTAGTATACACATAATGAATTGTATACCGTAGCACTATATGTTTTATTTTATTTTATTTTACATAATTCGTCACCAAAACATACTCCTAAAGCTCGAGCTGATTTTATAAGTTTATTATCGGGTTCTACTACTTTCAATTTTCCCGATGTTTCGGCAAGTGGAATACTAATAATAACATTATCTTTAAAAGCAACCATTTGATTATATTGTTCGGTAGCTATAAGCTCGGCAGCATAACGTCCGTATCGAGTAGCAAGAATTCTATCGGTTGCTGTAGGTGTACCCCCGCGTTGAATATATCCTAATACCGTTTCACGAGTTTCAATACCGGTAAGTTCTTCAATTTTTTTTGCCAAATACGGACCCGGCGATTTCTTTTTACCATGTTTAACCCCTTCGGCTGCAACAACAATAGAAACCGGTTTACCTTTAGCATGTCTGTCAGCCAAATATTTTGCAATTATTTGCAAATCATACTCTATTTCAGGTATTAAAATAACATCACCCCCACCTGCTATACCGGCATACAAAGCAATCCAACCAGCATTGTGCCCCATTACTTCTATTACCATAATACGTTTATGCGAATTACCGGTAGTATGCAATTTATCAATAGCATCGGTACATATAGCTACAGCCGAATCAAAACCAAATGTTCTATCGGTTCCCCACACATCATTATCAATAGTTTTGGGTATTCCTATTATATTCAATCCTATTTGCGATAATTTATACGCATTTTTTATTGTACCATTTCCTCCTATACATACCAAACAATCTAATCCCAATTGATTATAATTATCTATAATTTGTTGTGTTTTAGTATCTTCTTCCATATCATCGGGATTTACCTTTTTAAATGGTTTTTCCCGTGATGTTCCCAATATGGTACCTCCTAACGTAAGAATTCCCGAAACCGATTTTTCATCAAGCACCATATATTCTTTCTCTATCAGCCCTTTAAATCCCGATGAAAAACCTATTACTTCCATTCCATATTCTACAATAGCAGTTTTGGCAACACCGCGTATTGCTGCATTTAATCCCGGACAATCGCCGCCTGCTGTTAAAATTCCAATTTTCTTTGCCATAGATTTACAATGATTTAATAAATGATATATGTGATGATTCGGTATTATCACCGTTGTATTCTTCAATAGTCCATACTTCCCATGCCTGAATAAAATCACCGGGGCCAATATGTGAATATTTAGAATGATATTCCAATTCTAATAATGCATGAGCACTATCTTGTTCTGTATGCGAATATAATTCTACCAATCCCTGTTCGGGATGAATTTCTTTAGCCAAATGTTTTTCAAAAGAAATACTTAACATATGTGTTGGCGTAAAAGCATACATTACAGGCATTTCGGGATATATAAAAGCTTTTGAGCTGCGTGATAAAGTGTTTTTGGGTGCTTGAGGGCAATACGTAAAATAATCTTCAACAAAAGTATAGGGCATTTCGGCCGAGGTATCATTAATTACCGGTACCACCCGCACATGGTCTTTTCGAGTTTTTACATATGCTTTACTATACCCCGGCATTCGAGTATTATGCCATATATCCCATGCTAATATGTCTTGCGAACTATTTATGAGTGTAACCTGAATAAATACTGAACCATCAGGATTTACCGCTATTTCTTTTTGCATGGTTACCCCCCACACGTCACTATGAGGACTCTGTAATGTAACTGACCATTCATTTTGAGACAATATATGGTATTTTCCAAGGGTAATAAACGGATCAGGCGGCCACATGGCTTTTTCTGATTTTCGCTTACTATTTACTGTTTGTTGTATCCACCAATGCGATTGAGGTCCAACCCAAACAGTGTGTCCTTGCAAAGGATAAAAATCTGTTTCGGCAGTTACATCTATTTGATTGTGCCACAAAGAATCATTGGATTGCAGTATATTTGCACTATTGTTTTTTGATACAAAAACTATAGTTCCACCCAAATGAGGCACTATACCAACTCTAACTCCTGCATTTTTTATATATAGTATTGTGTTTTGTTCCATTATTTTTGTATTAATTTGTTGCTTAAAAATAGATAATTCAACTGTACTTAGTACACACACGCTTACAAGTAATATTAACAAAATATACCGAATGTTCATGTATGTAAATATACAAAATATTATACACTTATTTAGTATATTACACATCATTTTTACTTGAAATTTTTATAGTATTGTGTCTTTTTTTTGTAATAGATAATGTTATAAATTTATACTGAATATGTTTTTTATAGTATCTAAAATACTCTATTTCATTATTACACCTATTGTGTGGTTTTTTGCAGCTATGGTATGGGCTTTTTTTACAAAAAACTCACATACAATAAAAAAAATTATAGGATTTACGGCATTAGCTCTGTATATATTTTCAAATTCATTCATTGTTGATGAATGTATTCGCTCTTACGAAATTCAAACAAAACATATTGATTCGTTACAATGTGTATATGACTATGGTATAGTTTTAGGAGGATTTAATACATTCGACGCTCAATTCAATCGCATTCAATTTAATAAAGCAAGCGACAGATTGTGGCAAGCAATATTGTTATATAAAAAAGGAAAAATTAAAAAAATTTTTATTTCAGGTGGTGAAGGTAAAATAATAACTGAAGGATATACCGAAAGCGAAACAACACGAGATTTTTTAATAAACATTGGTATTCCGCCACAC
This sequence comes from Bacteroidota bacterium, assembly GCA_029266015.1. Classification (GTDB taxonomy): domain Bacteria; phylum Bacteroidota; class Bacteroidia; order Bacteroidales; family UBA1715; genus MWCJ01. Next base: position 6,281 of record JAJUFK010000015.1, on the reverse strand, counting down.
GATATAGTTATTGAAAATAAATCAAAAAACACATACCAAAATGCTGTATATTCGGCTCAACTGTTAAAAAATCATTCATGTTTACTTATTACATCAGCCATACACATGCCTCGAGCTTATGCCACATTTATAAAAGCAGGTATAAAATGTGAACCATTTTCAACAGATAGAATTACCGGAAAAAGAAAATTTGTGTTTGATTATTGTTTTATTCCCAACATGCAAGCTCTTGAAAATTGGCGAATATTTTTGCGAGAACTTATAGGATATTCTATATACAAAATCATGTGTTACGCATAAATAGTTATTCAAAAAAAAAGCTGCAACTATGTGCAGCTTTTTTGTTTACTCTTCTATATTCTTTGGCGGCAATTTATAATATGTCGTAACAATTTTTGTATTATTTACAATACTCTCATTATATCCTATTTGAGTTCTTTGCTGTTTTTCTGTACTTTCTGATTTATACGCTATATCATGATAATATTCAAATCCATCGGGAAACAGAATTAATTCAAAATACACATCATCACCGTCTTTTCCATCATATCGGTATCCTCCCGGTTCTCCGGCCATTACAAAAACTTCTACTTCTATTTCATACGGATACACTATACGACCTCTTCGCGTATTTTCAACATATTCATAATAAACGGTATAAAATCCGGGATTTGTTCTATAATAGGTATTCCAATAAAAATTACTTGGAATTACTCCACCGGTTTCAATGTAATCGGGTTCAAAATTACCATAATTCATTTTAAAAAAGGCTCTACCATCACGTCCATCTCTACCATATGGTGCAGGTTCGGGAGCAGGAGCTTCAATTATACATGATTGCATCACTATAATTGCTATTACCGAGAGAATACCTATCTTTTTCATATCTAATAGTTTTAAATTAGTTTCTAATCTAAAACCAATTAATATGCCAAAAAATAAAAAAGTAAAAAAATAAAGAAAAAACTACAAATTATTTATTTCTAGTTCGTTTAAAAAGATATGCTTTGTTTTCTTCTTTTCGTAAAAGACGTTCTATATTCTTTTTGTGTGTAAGCACTAATAAAACTGAGAATAAAACAGAAAAAAACATAAGAGAAACAATAGTAGTTTTTGTTATTACAATAATTACAATTGGAAAAGTAAAACCGGCCATAAGAGAACTAAGTGACACATATTTTGTAATAAGCAATGTAAGAATAAATACTCCAAATGCAGCCAAAGCTGGTACCGGAGCAATTGCTAATGCAAGTCCTAACAATGAAGCAACACCTTTACCTCCTTTGAATCCAACATAAATAGGAAAAATATGACCAATGACTGCCGAAATACCAAATAACAATTGCAAATTCACATAATGAGGAGTTCCTTCTATTAAATATGGAAAAAATATTACTAATTTAGATGCAAAAAATGATTTAAATACATCAAACGCAAACACAGGTATTCCTGCTTTTTTACCTAATACTCTAAAAGTATTTGTAGCACCGGCATTTCCACTTCCATGTTCTCTTATATCAATCCCATAAAATGCTTTACCAATCCATACCGATGTAGGTATAGAACCTAATAAGTAAGAAAATACTGTTGCTATAAAAACGTATAATGCTTCCATAAGGGGTCACTCTAATTTTATACAAAAATCATATATTTTTTTGGTATAGCCAAATCTTTTAATGTTTTTTTAACAATTAGAATACATAATCATAACAATATCAAATACTTAAAAAAACTACAAATTCATATAATTATACAGATTTTAGGCCAATTTTCACTAAAAATTCGTCTTCAGTAAGAATTGGAATCCCCAATTCTTGAGCTTTTTGCAATTTTGAAGGACCTACTCCATCACCAGCTATCATACATGAAGTTTGTTTTGAAATAGATGTCACATTTCTGCCTCCATATTGTTCAATTAGCTCTTTCATTTCATCACGCGAATATGATTGAAACACTCCCGACACAATCACAGATGCACCTTGTAATACATTGTTTACTTGTTTATGTTCTGTATCAACAGTACTTAATTGAACCCCTGCTTGTTTCAACTTTTCTATAATATTCAAAGAATATGGTTCTCTAAAATGTTGTTTTATACTTTCAGCTATTTTAGTACCTATTTCAGGTATTTGCTCCAATTGCATAATACTTGCTGCCTGCAACATTTCTATAGACGGGATTGCTTTAGCCAATGTTTTAGCTACTGTTTCGCCTACATATCGAATTCCTAAAGCATACAATACTCTATAATATGGAACTTGTTTTGATTGTTCTATACTTTGCAAAAGATTTCGCACCGATTTTTCGGCAAATCTGTCTAATTGAATTAATTGTTCATATGTAAGTGAATATAAATCGCCTGCATCATGAATTAATCCTTGCGTAAACAATTGTTCTATAGTTGCTTCTGCTAAACCTATATCCATTGCTTTACGACTTACAAAATGTTCTATTCGTCCTCGTATTTGAGGTGAACAATTGTATTGATTTGGACAATAATATGCGGATTCACCTTGCAAGCGAATAAGTTCTGTACCACATTCGGGACAATGAGTAATAAATTGTATTTTTTGAGCAAACAAATGTCGTGTTTGTACATCAACACTAACAATTTTTGGAATTATCTCACCTCCTTTTTCAATAAACACATAATCATCGGTATGTAAATCCAATTGTTGTATTTGATCGCTATTGTGTAACGTTGCACGTTTCACAATTGTACCTGCTAATTTTACAGGTTCTAAATTTGCGACAGGAGTTACAGCACCTGTTCTGCCTACCTGAAACGTAACAGAAAGTAATCGGGTACGTGCTTGTTCTGCTTTAAATTTATATGCTATGGCCCACCGAGGAATTTTAGCTGTATACCCTAATTGTTGTTGCAATTGAATTGAATCAACCTTAATTACAATTCCGTCTATATCATATTGCAATTCTTTTCGTTTCGTATTCCACAAATCAATATAATCAAAAACTTCGTTAAGATTTTCACATTTTTTTGCCACAGTTGGCACCGCAAATCCCCATGAACGAGCAATTTGTAAATTTTCAAAATGCGAATCAGAAGGTTGATTCGCAGGAATATAATACATATATGCTTCGAGAGGTCTTTTTGCTACTAATGACGAATTCTGTAATTTTAATGAACCTGCAGCAGCATTCCGAGGATTTGCAAATACTTGTTCACCTTGCTTTTCGCGTTGCAAATTAAATTCATTAAATTTTGTACGTGGCATAAGCACTTCACCTCGTATTTCAATTTCTTGAGGAAAATCTCCGTGCAATACTGCCGGTATTGTTTTAATGGTTCTAATATTTGTTGTAATATTATCTCCCTTCACACCATCACCTCGGGTTAAAGCTCTCACTAATTTTCCATCTTTATAATACAATGAAACAGCAACTCCATCATATTTAAGTTCACATGTATAAACTACAGTATCTATTCCTAATGTTTTTCGAACTCTTGTATCAAAATCTATAATATCTTCTTTAGAATAACTATTTGCCAACGAAAGCATAGGATACATATGCGGTTCTTGTACAAAGTGTACATCAATATCACTCCCCACACGTTGTGTTGGTGAATTTTCATCGTACCATTGGGGATATTGAAGTTCCAATTGCCGTAATTCTTCGAGCAAATCATCAAATTCTTTATCTGATATTGTAGGCGCATGTAATACATAATAATTATAATTATGCTGATGCAATCGGTTTCTTAATTCTTCAATATATTCTTGCATATTGTTTTAATTCAATAAATAGCTTATATGTTACATAATGCAACAACTTTGTTGGCAATACACAAATTTACAAAAAAAAAAGCTGTCATACTCATATGACAGCTTTTTATATTTAATTTTAAAAATTGGTATTAGAATAAACTATATGCTACAGTTACACCCGACATTACAACAGATACCATAGTCATAAGTTTAATTAAAATATTAAGAGATGGACCTGAAGTATCTTTGAATGGATCACCTACAGTGTCACCAGTTACAGCAGCTTTGTGAGTATCAGATCCTTTTCCGCCATAATTACCTTTTTCAACATATTTCTTAGCGTTATCCCAAGCTCCACCTGAATTGTTTAACATTACAGCAAGAGTAAATCCTGTAACCAAACCACCCATAAGCAAACCTATAACCCCTGCTACACCAAGTAAAATACCTACTACCAAAGGAACAGCTATTGCTAATAATGATGGTACCAACATTTCGCGCTGAGCACCTTTTGTTGAAATAGCAACACAACGAGCATAATCAGGAGTACCTGTTCCTTCCATAATTCCCGGAATTTCTTTAAACTGACGACGTACTTCATCAACCATAGAACCAGCAGCTCTACCTACAGCTTTCATAGTCATAGCACAGAAAACAAAAGCCATCATAGCACCTATAAATAAACCTGCCAATAATAGTGGATTAAATAAATCTAAATGATAGAATGTTACGAAATCTTGAATAGACGCTTTTGAAAGAGACTCAGCCCCTGTTTTTTCAAGAAATGCTTGACCAAATGCCGGCAACTTACCTAACCATAAACGAATCTCTTCCATATAAGCAACCAACAATGCCATAGCTGTAAGAGCAGCAGAACCTATTGCAAAACCTTTACCTGTAGCTGCGGTTGTATTTCCAAGCATATCAAGTGCATCAGTACGTTCACGAACTTCTTTAGGTAAGTGAGCCATTTCAGCATTACCTCCGGCATTATCGGCAATAGGACCAAAAGCATCGGTAGCCAAAGTAATACCTAATGTAGAAAGCATACCAACTGCCGCAAAACCAATACCGTAAACACCTTGAGAAAAATCAGAAAATCCTCCTGCAAAACCATATGCGGCAATTATACCTAATACAATAGTTACTACAGGAATCCAGGTAGAATACATACCCACAGCTATACCATCTATAATAGTAGTTGCAGGACCTTGTTGCGCATTTTTTGCAATACCTTGTGTAGGTTTAAATCCATCAGACGTATAATATTCTGTACCTTGTCCTATTACAATACCTGCAATTAATCCGGAAACAACTGATCCAAAAATACCCCATGGTAACCAACCAACAGAAGCCATTACAGCTATACCAATCAATATTAATACAGAACTTCCCGCAGTTCCTATTAATAATGAATTTAATAAACTTTTAGCTGAAGCTGATTCTTTGGTACGTACCATAAAAATACCAACAATTGAAAATATAATTCCAATAGCTGCTACTATCATAGGAGCTAATATTTTTTTATCATCAAAACTACCATCGGGTGACAATGATATTGCCGCTCCTAATGCAGCAGTAGCTAATATAGAGCCACAATAACTTTCATATAAATCAGCTCCCATACCTGCTACGTCACCTACGTTATCACCTACGTTATCGGCAATAGTTGCAGGATTTCGCGGATCATCTTCAGGGATTCCTGCTTCAACTTTACCCACTAAATCGGCTCCCACATCTGCTGCTTTTGTATAAATACCACCACCTACACGAGCAAATAAGGCTTGTGTAGAAGCACCCATACCAAATGTTAACATAGTTGTAGTTATATGAACTGCTTTTGCATGCATCCAAGCTCCTTCATTTACAAATGAAGAATTCCATATGTCACCTAAACCAACTTCACGCGCAACAGACACGCCCATGCCAAACACGTTACCATCATATATATAATTAAGTACCCAATACCATGCAGCAATATCTAATAATCCAAAACCTACAACAACTAACCCCATTACTGCACCACTTCTAAATGCTACGGTCAATCCTTTATTTAATGATTGAGTTGCACCATATGCAGTACGAGCTGATGCGTTGGTAGCTGTTTTCATTCCAAGAAATCCGGATAATCCAGAGAAAAAACCACCGGTTAAAAATGCTAATGGAACAAATGGATTTAAAACACCCAATACTGCTAATACAGTAAAAAGAATTAAAATAATAACAAATACAATACTTACTACTTTGTATTGTCGTTTAAGATAAGCCATAGCTCCTTCTCTTACATATTGAGCTATTTCTTTCATTTTATCAGTTCCTTCTGAATGTTTCATCATACTTTTGAAGAAAATCCATGCAAATGCCAATGCTACTATTGAACAAGCGGGAACTAACCAAAACATTGAGTTAATTGCAACTAACATACTTTACATTTTTTAATTTAACATTTTTTTAGTTTAACAATCAAAAATAATAGTTTTTACAATATCATTCACTTTGGGCCAATATTTATTTTATGTTATACGTCATGTATTTTTACCAATTGTTACATTT
>JAJUFK010000082.1 GCA_029266015.1 Bacteroidota bacterium | reverse complement strand
TTACCCGAAACAAATAATGTATCGCCCATATACATTCTAATAGTGGGGCCTATATTGTCAAATGGGGCATTGTCATTTGTTCCGTTTATAGGAACAGTAAGATATCCGGTTCCTTGAATTGTATCATTAGTGCAATATAAACTAATTTTTCCGTTACCTTCAAAATAATAAATATCTTGTGGAATAATAAATTCTGTTGCAAATGAACCATTTGTAATACGAGTCTTGCCTTGAAATAAAATATTATTTTGAACTTGAAAATCAAATGGATTACTGCCATCGTTACCAAGAGTTGTTATTTTTTGAGTTTTGTCAAATACTTTTATATATGCTGTTCCATTATATGACGATACTTTTGAATGTTCAACATTGGTAATAGAACCTTGAATATGAACAACAGAATTAGATCTAAGTGTATCGGTAAACATTGATGATGCTATATGTTGTATAGAATCTATTGTTATATTGTATTCCGGAATTGCAAGTCGTAATGCGGGGTCTCCAAATAACGTAAAACTGCGTTTATTTTGATTAAAATCATTTGGTGTTATTTTTTTTGCTTGTACAAAAGCTTTTCCTATTGAAATAGGTTTGCCGTTCGTTTCTCTCGTAAATACATATTTGTATATATTATTATTAAGTGTATAATTGGAAAATGCATATACAACTCGTGTAGTCGTGAATAAAGCTATAGCACCGCCATTTTTTTGTAAAATAAATTTTTCTCCTAAAGAAGTAATAGAGGGTTCATCGAACCTTGCTATTTCACATGATGCTGTTATAAAAAGTGGTAATTTAGTATTGTTTTTCCATGATTCAATAGTAGAAGCATTTATTACATTTTCTGCAGCCATTTGAACTTCGCTGCCATGTCCTGTATAATTAAATACCAAACAACCTTTTTTCATTCGTTCATTTATAGCGTTCATTGCATCGGGATACCTTTGTCCGGAACTTCTAATTGATTGATTATAGGCGTCTAAATAAATTTTTTCAATATTAAAGAATGGATATTCTGTTATAATATTTTGAGCTAAATTATCGGCATCACTCATATGAAAAGTTTGATTGTCATCGGCATCATCTGCAAGCATACATAATATATTCTGCCAATCTCCTCTATGTGATGGATTTGTTATGTAATCTATTGTTTTTTGTGTCACAGCTTCGGCTTCTTTTATTGTATTTACCGGAAATCGTCCAATTGCAATATCTAATTCTCCAATAAATTTATCTTGAGAATTCACACCTTTACCGTTTTCTAATAATCCAAAAAAATCGTCGGATACAAATGATGCGTGAGAATATAAACTTTCATTTGACTGAAATGTAACTATGTAATTGCTGTTATTATTACATAAACTATTATTATATGTACCGTCACCAAAGAGTAATACATATTGTAATTTGCCGTTGTTTTTTGTATAAACCCATCGCACGTAATTACGAACAGCACTTATGTCTATTCTTCCAGCAGAAAATTCTGTAAAAATATCTTGTTGATTAACAATTCGTGTGCGTAATCCGTCATATGTTTCATGAACCGAAGCTATTTGTTGTGCATATGGTATAAAAGAAGGATTATTATAAATTATTATCATGTCAAAATCAGTATCGGACAGTATATCTTGATTTTGGACAGTACTAACAAAAGTTACCGATTTAAATTGATTTGAGAAAGCAATGTATTCACGCAATTGAGATGATAATGCTTTAAAAGTAATAGTATTATTTGCAAAATGTGTAATGATTTTTTGAGGATTTGCAGGTGATGAAATATCCCAAATTGTAGCTTGTGTGTTTGAATTTATTTCAAATTGTGTACAGCTATTGGGAGCAACTGATTGTATATCACGAAAGAGTAATTGTGAATAGTTGAATGAAAGATGACTACGAGCATGAATACTGCAAAAATCTAAAAATGCACGACTGTCAACCCCGGAAATATTTGTTGAAATTTGTATAGATAGGTTAGTAGAACTGGCTGTATATTGTTTTCTGCTTGATTGTAAAACCGCATATGGGTTATTATTTGATGTATTCCATATACTTATAGTATCAAAGGCTTGATTGTTTATTTTTATAAAGAATTTGCCGGTATCGTAATGTCGTCCGGCAATTTGAGTATGAATATATGTTGGTTCTTGTATTGCAATATTGGGAATAGAAAATGTAACGGTTTTATTAGAAATGCTTTCAAACCACATTCTGCCTGATTTAAGTGGATTTGCAGTATTTTGTTCATATATATATAAATCATCAAATTTAGAGGTTGTTTTGGTGTGGGGTTGTGTTACTTGTGAACTTGTTTGTATTATTTTGGGAGCTGTAGAATTGGTTGTAATATAATAGTAATTCATAGAACAGTATGGGTGCGACATGTATGTATACATAGATTGTACAGTATCGTATATCCAACCACTTGTAGCTTCACCGTAAAACAGGATATAATCACCGGAATTAAATATGTTATCTGAACCTTTTTCAATCCAAATGGCAATTTCATTTAGTACGCTTGGTAATTCATTGGAATTGATGAGAGGTAATTCTTTGGCACCATTGCCATATATATGTACCGATGGTGCTTTAGGTAACCCCATTTGCAACAATTCATCATAAGTAATTTTATAAACGCCTGATTCTGTTAATGCTACTTTTACCCATGTGCCTTCTTTTAAAATTGATTGTGCTTGAATTACATTAGTAGAATAAAGTAAACAAAACAAAACCCCAAGAGTTGAAATAATAAATTTCATGTGATTTTTAAAATATATAATTCTATAATACGTAAATATAAATTGAAATAGTATTTTTGACGGTATAAAAATAGTAAAACTTGATAACTAAAAGCCTAAAATATCTTTTTTTTGAGATACTATTGCTCTTAATTGTGTCGTTTGTTCAGGCTCAAATACCCGATTTTTCTCAAAGTCATACTAATCTAATATATAGTAATCCTGCATTTGCAGGAATATATAATTGTCCTCATGCGTATACTTCGTATAGAACAAAATATGCTTCAATTGCAGGAGGGTATTCTACCAATTTTATATCGTTTGATATGTATATGTCTGCAATCAAAAGCGATATAGGTGCGTATGTAATTCACGATATTCAAAATTCAATTTTTTATTCCACGTTATTTCAGGGAATATATGCCAAAGAATTTCAGTTACGAAAAAAACTATTTTTGAAAACAGCATTAGCCGGCGGTGTGGTTCAAACAAAAATTCAAACGCAACATTTGGTTTTTTCTGACATGTTGCATCCGTTTTCTGATGATTTTGAACAAACGAAAGAAGAATTTTTTGATAAAAATAAGTGGTATTTTCCTATTGAACCTGCTTTTTTAGTGTATAGTGATAATTTTTTTTGTGGTATTACAATAAAAAATTTACAAGCGAAACAGCGAGAAAAAAACATTGAAAATTCATCTTTACAACGAGTATATTCTTTGTATGGAGGAACAGAATTTTCAACAACTAAAGCATTCACTAAGAGGTATTTAGTAACAATGCATCCTTATGTTAATGTAACCTTATCAGAGATGTTTTCGTATACGCAGTTTGGTATGATAGCTCAGAAGGGAAGAGTACAATTTGGCGGTGGATATCGACAAAATTTACCATTTGATGCAGAATCTTTTGAAGTTTTTGTTGGATTTTTTGAAAAAAAGTTTAAATTTGCATACAATTGTGACATTTCAATTAATTCGTATATAAAAAATAATTGTAATTCACATGAGATTTCTTTAAGTTATGAATTTGATTGTATAGCAAAAAGAAAAAAGTATGAGGCTGTAAAAGCCCCACTGTTTTAGGCGAAAAAAAGTATAGAGTGTATTATATAAAAATGAAAATTATGAATATTAAGAATCTTTTGATGTATTCAATATCAGTAGGGCTCGTAATTATGAGTTCGTGTGCTGATGACGTATCTTCAGTTACAGGCTGGAATTACAATGATTCTAATAATGGCGGTTTCCAAAAGTATGATGATTTTTATGAGCAAGAAACCGGTCCGGGCTTAGTACTTGTTGAAGGTGGTTCATTTATGATGGGTGCTGTACAACAAGATGTTATGTACGATTGGAACAATGTTACCAGAAAAGTGTCTGTTTCTTCATTTTACATGGACGAAACAGAGATTCGTAATATTGATTATCGCGAATATTTACATTGGATAAGCCGTGTATTTGTTGAAAATCGTAACGTGTTTTGGGCAGCATTACCTGATACATTAGTATGGAGAAGTAAATTGGGGTATAATGAGCCTTATATTCAACATTATTTCCGTCATCCTGCATATCAAAATTATCCTGTAGTAGGAGTAAGTTGGTTGCAGGCAAATGACTTTTGTATTTGGCGAACAGACCGTGTAAACGAAAGAATTTTGATTCGTGAGGGTATTTTAAATGAAAACCCTGAACAAATTGGTTTGGAAAACTTCAACGTAGAATCATATATGAATGGTTTATATGAAGGTTCTGTAAAAAGTAATGTACAAGATTATAATCCATCAAATAGTGAAGGTACTCGTATAGTACGTGAAGAAGATGGTATATTGTTGCCAAAATACAGGCTCCCAACCGAAGCAGAATGGGAATATGCTGCGTTAGCTCTTATTGGTAACTCTGTTGATGAGCGTATTTATGAAAGAAGAATGTTTCCATGGAATGGTCACCATTTACGTAATCCTGAAGTAAAAAGTCGTGGTCAAATGATGGCTAACTATACTCGAGGTAGAGGTGATCAAATGGGGGTTGCCGGATATTTGAATGATATGGCTGATATTACTGCTCCTGTATTATCTTATTGGCCAAATGATTATGGTTTATATTGTATGGCAGGTAACGTAAATGAATGGGTTCTTGATGTATATCGTGCTGTTTCATCAGGTGATGTTGACGAATTCCGTCCTTATCGTGGTAACGTATATGATAAATATAAACTTGGTGAAGAAGGTAAAGGTACATTTGCAGAAAGAGATTCGTTGGGTAGAATGGTTAAAGAACCGGTTACAGAAGATGATGCATATGGTAGAATGAACTATCGTAAATCTGATAATATAAATTATTTAGATGGAGATCAAACTTCAAGTATTGATTATCGTGAAGAAATTGATGACCCTGAAAAATTATATGGTTCAAACTTAATGTATCAACAAAAAAATACGAAAAAAGAAGATTTATATTCAGAAGCAGGTTGGTATACATTAGTAAATGATCATACTCGTGTGTACAAAGGTGGTAGTTGGAAAGACCGTGCATATTATTTATCTCCTGGTTCTCGTCGTTTTCTTGATGAAACTAAAGCAACTGATGATATAGGTTTCCGTTGTGCTATGACTCGTGTAGGTAGTCCAACTTCTTTCAGAAAATAATTTTTATATAATATTTTAATAATAAAGCCCCGCAAGGGGCTTTGTTGTTTTTATACTTTTTGTATATTGCATGTAATAAAAAAACATGTTTATGACTATAGAATATTTTTATACCAATATTTTTCTTAAGTATCCTACTGTTTCTACCGATACTCGTTCTATTATTCCTCAAAGTATATTTTTTGCTTTACGTGGTGCTAATTTTAATGGCAATGATTTTGCAATTCAAGCTATAAACCAAGGTGCAGTATATGCTGTAGTTGATTCACCGGAATTGAACAATGAACCACATTGTATTGTAGTTGAAAATGTTTTACGTTTTTTGCAAAACTTAGCAAACTATCATAGAAAAAAGTGTATTGCTAAAGTTATAGGTATTACAGGAACCAATGGTAAAACAACAACAAAAGAGTTAATAGCTGCAGTTTTATCAAAAAAATATACAGTATTGTATACTAAAGGAAATCTAAATAATCATATAGGCGTTCCTTTAACATTATTGTCTATTAAACCCGAAACAGAGATTGCTGTTATAGAAATGGGAGCAAATCATACACATGAAATTGCAGAATTGAGTGCTATTGTTGAGCCTGATTATGGAATTATTACAAATATTGGTAAAGGGCATATTGAAGGGTTTGGAAGTTTTGAAAATGTAATAAAAACAAAATTGGAATTATATACGCAAGTTGCTTCAACTAATGGTATATTATTTCAAGATTTGGATAATGACCTTTTAACAACCAATACACCTAAAGGTATTCCAGTTTATTCATATTCAATAGAACATAAGAGTAATATATGTGGTACGGTACATCAAAAATCATTTTTTGCTGCATTTACACTTAGTGTTGGTGCTGATTCTATTGATATAACATCGCAACTATTTGGAAATTATAATATAAAAAATATGTTAGCTGCAGCATGCATAGGAAACTATTTTGCTGTACCATTACTCGATATTAAAAATGCATTAGAATCGTATAGTCCTTTAAATAATAGATCGCAATTACAAAAAACGCAAAACAATACATTAATTCTTGATATGTATAATGCAAATCCAACAAGTATGCGTGCTGCATTAGAGCAATTTGTTACTATTGCCGATCTTAATTCTGCTGTGATTTTAGGTGAAATGTATGAACTTGGAGAAATTTCATATGATGAACATTCAAAAATAATTGAATTTGTTCGAAATTCATCTATATCAAAAATATTTTTAGTTGGCAATTGGCCTAAGGTTGAAGATTCTAAAATTCAATATTTTATAAAGTCTAATGATTTATTAGAATATCTATCAAAAGAATCATTACATAATTATACAATTCTTATTAAAGGTTCTCGTGGGGTAAAATTAGAAACAGTATTACCAAGTTTATAATTTCAAACTCTTTTTATTGCGTATAAAATATTGCCACACAATAGATGATTGATACATGTGTATATAACTTTCAAAACTCTTTGTATGGTTGCATGTAGTTCTTTTGGTGTGCAATAGTGGTAATGCTTTATAGTAATCTTTGTGTGCTTTTAATATTGCTTTACAATCGCCCCATTTGCCTTGTATAAGAAATTGAAGCCATGCAATGCCGTCAAATATTTTACGAATACAAATAGTTGTTTTTAGTTTCGATTGAGGAAGATTTTTATAGAGGAGAAATAAGTTGTTTCTAAAGTTTAAATATGTTTTAAATGGATTTGATTGAGGTAATGTACCTCCTCCAACATGAAATACTTCTGATTGGGGTATATACATGCACGTATATCCTGAATTTTTTGCTCTCCAGCAAAAATCAATTTCTTCCATGTGGGCAAAAAAATCAGCGTCTAATCCACCTAATTCTTTATATATAGATGTTCTTACAAACAGAGCAGCTCCCGAAGCCCAAAATATTTCATATTGATTGTTGTATTGCCCCAAGTCTTCTTCTATTGAATTGAAAATCCTGCCTTTACAAAATGGGAATCCATATTTATCAATGTAGCCCCCGGCAGCACCGGCATATTCAAAAAAGTTTTTATTATTATATGATTTAATTTTAGGCATACATACAGCAGTTTGTGGATTGTTTTGCATATATGTATACAATGGAGTTATCCAGTGGGGGGTAACTTCAACATCTGAATTGAGTAAAATGTAATATTCTGCTTCTATTTTTGCTAAACCTTTATTATACCCATCAGCGAATCCATAGTTTTTATCAAGTTGTATAATAGGAATTTGCGGAAATTTGGTTGTAAGAAATGGAATACTTTCATCTGTTGATGCATTATCAATAATATAAACATCAGAAATTTCGGTACATGAATGTTCAATTACATTTGATAGAAATTGCTGTAAAAATTTATATCCATTCCAATTTAAAATTACAACTGCTACGGGTTTCATTTTTTGTGTAAAATAGGTTGTAAAATTGAAATCATTTCATGTTGAACAATGCCATTGCTTGCTATTAATTCGCCGGAAAATAAATAATTTGAACCGCCTTTAAAATCAGAAACAGAACCTCCGGCTTGTTGAATTAAAATAATACCTGCTGCAATATCCCATGCTTTGAGGCTATATTCAAAAAAGGCATCATATCTACCACATGCTACATATGCTAAGTCTGTAGCAGCAGAACCTAAACGACGTAACCCATGCGAATGTTTCATAAAATAATTCATAGCAATACCATATTCATCAATTAATGAATAATCATTGTATGGGAATCCGGTACCTATGAGTGATTTTGATACACTTTCTGTTTGTGATACATGAATTTTTTTACCATTACAATAAGCAGGAGCTCCTTGCCATGTATAAAAACATTCATTCATCATAATTTCATATACTACACCAAGTATAATACTGTTGTGTTGCATAAGAGCTACACTAATTGCATGAGGTGGCACACCGTGTATAAAATTTGTAGTTCCGTCTATTGGATCTATTATCCAATTATATTCTTTACCTTTTGTTGTTTTAGTTTCTTCTTCGGTAATAAAACCTGCATGTGGAATAAGTGGTTGAATACGTGAAACTAATCGAGCTTCAGAACCTTTATCGATTTCGGTTACAAAATCATTAGTTCCTTTTGTTTCTATTTGACTTTGTTGTAAATGTAAACCGCTTTGTCTGATATATTCACCTACAGATTTAACTATATCAATAGTTTGAAAGCATATACTTTGTAAATCCATATTTTGTATTTTTCTTCAAATGTACTATTTTTACAGCTAATGAAAATAGTGTGTAAAAAAATATTTTTTATTTTTTGTTGTTTTTAAACAAAAATTTGTTGATAGAATTTTATAGATGAAAGTAGGGTTGTTTTTTGGTTCGTTTAATCCAATTCATATTGGTCATTTAGCTATAGCTAATTATATGGTAGAATTTACTAACCTTGATGAATTATGGTTTGTTATAACTCCTCAAAATCCTGCAAAACAAAAATTAACATTACTTGCAGATTCTCAACGGTATTATATGGTTGAATTAGCAATAGAACCGTTTACAAAAATGAAAGCAAGCCGCATTGAATTTACATTGCCTCAACCTTCTTATACTATTCATACATTGATTCATTTGCATGAGTTGTATCCACAACATAGTTTTGCTCTTATTATGGGAAGCGATAATTTGCAAACATTTAATTCCTGGAAAAATTATAAAGAGATATTAGACTCATATAGTATATATGTGTATAATCGTCCAAATACTCAAATTCCTGATGAATTTAAATATCATCCTGCCATTGAATATGTAGAAGCTCCTCTTATGGAAATTTCATCGAGTTTTATACGACAAAGTATAAAACAAGGTAAAAATATAAGAGGGTTCATGCCCGAAAGTGCTTGGAAATATTTAGATGAGATGAATTTTTATAAATAAAAAAAATGTAGTATAACCCGTTGTGCATTTAGGCAATATTTATTTTAAGATTATTTGAATTTCTATTAAAAACAAATTTGTTTATTCCCTGAATAACAGTAAGAGCAGTGATTTTAGATAATATTCTTGTTTTGAACCCCTCAAAAGATTT
>JAJUFK010000025.1 GCA_029266015.1 Bacteroidota bacterium | reverse complement strand
CAAAGCCATGATTATTCATGGAGTTCCTGAGATTATAAATTCCGATCAAGGGACTCAATTTACCTGTAGCGATTATGTTGATTTTTTAAAAAGCAACAATGTGCAAATAAGCATGGATAGTAAAGGTAGGGCGATAGACAACATTTATATTGAACGATTCTGGCGAAGCATAAAATATGAGCATATATATTTATTTGCATATGAAAACGGAAATGATTTATGGCGTGGCATTTACTCATATATTGATTTTTACAATCAAAAAAGAGTGCATCAAAGTATTGATTATAAAACGCCTAAATCGTTGTATTTGAAAAACGTAGCGTAACGATAATAACTTTTTTTTGCCTTGTAATGGGCAAAAAGTTATTTCCCGTTCGAAACAAACTGGAAATAAAATTGTAAATTTGAATAATAAATAATGAAAATTATATCTAAAAAAGATAACTAAACTGTCCTACTAATAGGGAGTATTATATTCTTAAAGGAGGTACAATTGTATCTAGTTTAAAAATATCTTCAATTAAATTAATCTTCTTTATTAACACACTATCCTTTTTAACAGAAGGGGCACGACAGATAAAATAATCATATTTTGTAGAATCAGCATATTCTATATAAAGTGTTATATCTCCTTTTTGCCCCTCACTAAATGATAATTCATTTTCTAAATTAAATAATTGTTTCTTTATTACACTGTCAATCTTAACTGAATGCACTTGAAATTCAGTTATTTTAATGTTATTTTCAGGAATTCTAGATCTTTTATTTTCAAAATCTAATTCTTCTTTAAATCGATAATAAAAAATATTTGATTTCTTAATAATAAATAAATTAGAAAATGCTCTAATACCTTCACCTCTAATCCAAATTCTCATTTCCGGCTCATTCGAGCCTTCAGTTAAATTTAATAAATTTAAATCTAAAGTAAATAATCTAGATTTATCAAAATAACTATATTTTGAATAACTTGTAGAATCTGGTAAATTTATTTTGATTTGATTTTTTTTATTTTCATGTGAAGAACATGAAAACAAAATCAAAACCATTAAATAAATAATATTTTTTTTCATCATTTTGCTTCAATACGTAAATCTAATTTAACAGGATATTCACCCCAATAAAAATTATTGTACGAATTATTAATAAAATTATATTCTTCTTTTGATCTCCCAAAAGTATTTTGTAAAGGAACAGCTATTCTATTTCCAGGCTGATACTTATCGCTTTTAAAATTAAAATTATCAGTTATAAAATACATTAAATAATCATTCGCAACAATATTTCTTACACCATGATCTGTTGGATCATAATCTTGATCAGAAGGTGCATATGTTCCTATTCCATATCGAGATGAATTATGTAAATGTAAATTTACTTTTAATAAAATGCCTGTAAAAGGAATATAATTATTTGTTTTCTCGTCATCTGTCATATTTATTCCTATTACATTTCCAAAATATACATTTCCTCCTAGTCTTACTTTATTTCCAGAAAGAGATAAAAATGCTCCAGTTTCTCTTACTCCAATTTTTGCAGGGGTATAACCATTATTATTTTGAACTATATTTCCATATTTTTTCTGAAATTTTTTAAAATCATCAATCATATAATTAATTCCATATTTTCTTAATGATTTATTTACCGAGTTGCTATGCATATCTAATCCCAAATAACGAAAATACATATATTCTATAGTAAAATTTGCTATTTGATTAGCATCAACAATAACAATTGCATTTTCTAAACCATCATGTCTTGCAAACAAAAAAACTACCATCGCTTGAATAATATAAAGTTGAATCACCCATAGGGTCAATATTTACAACAGGATTATCCCCAAAACACGCATAATTACTAATACTAATTTGGTCAACCGGGTCTATATTCCACCTTCTGCCAAGCCTAGCATCATACTCCCAGTATTGAGCTGAGTATGTATTTCCTTCGCCGTAAATTTCATCATCTTTCACTTGACCATTGAACCCAAACTTATACCGCCCTGCGAATCCCTCACTGAAAGAGGCTTTATAGTGGTATGCTTGTGTCGATGCTGATACATAAATAGTGCTATGAGATGCATATCTATATGGCACTATTTTATTTATATCGGTATTTGGTTTGTTTTGCATAATTCAAATATACAAAATGTATTTGTAGTTTTTTTTCTTTGCTAAAAAAAGTAAAAACTAATCTTATAAAAAAAGCCCGCTTTACTTGGCTTTAATTTTATGCTATATGTTAAAACAATTGTACCCCTAACTTATATTTATTCTACCATCTACTTTTTTTATTTAACCGCTCTAACCCTACTAAAATCAAGCTTTCCGAATATTCGGAAGTTTTACGTAGAGAGGACGGTAGATGGTCAGCCTGAAACTGTACCAGGAGGACGGTAGATGGTCAGTGTTACCATATACCTAACCAATAAATTATAACATTTAAATTTCTATTTATTAATACTCCTTTTGAACAACCATTTTGATATTTAAAAGGAAAATCATGAGTTGGATTATCATTACCTAATAAATTCTCATTTGTTAAACTAAACACAAAATATTCATAATTTCCAAATTGTTGATTTATATTTTCATCAAATGGAATAGGTATATATAAACTTGAATCTGAACAACTATTAAAAACATATAAGAATTCGCCATCATACGGTGGAAGCTCTTTTGTAATTAATATACAACTATCATTTAAATATCCATAATATTTTGATTTACTTATTAATGAGTCTCTTAATAAATCAATATTTTCATCTAATTTATATGTAACAAATAAATTTGAAGTGTTTTTTTTACCTAAATTGAAATATTTAATATGATATGTAAGATCATTTTTATTTGTAATGGGGAAATGATCTATTAATTCTTTAGGAAAAGTCATCATATCTTTATATAATTCTGTTGTATTTTCATTATTTTGTGAAATACAAGAATTTATAATACAAAAAAATATTAAAAGAAATTTTATTTTCATTAATCTATGTTTTATAATAATGTTTTCCCCTTTTTAAAATATTCAGTTTTTGAATATTTAAATCTAATAATATTTTTATTGGGGACTGCAATTATTGATTCATAATCCGAATTTGATAAATATTTATCTATATTAAACTTTTGAAAAAAGTTATATGTTTTTTCTATAATACTTGGTTGATACCATTCCACTGTATAATACACGGCATATTCTTTAACATCAAAATTGTCTTGTATTTTTCTTTTATCATCTAACACTTCTTTTTTTTCAAAATCTTTAGGAACATATGAATATTTTAATGTTACTTCATCACCAACAATACTCCACCATGTTACCCCATTATTTATTGTTTGTGATTTTCCTCTATCATAAATATAGATACTTGTAGGAACAAATTTAAAACCATTATTTTCTGCAATTTCTTTAGATTTATTTACAGTAAATACTGCAGAATTAATACTGTGTACAGCAAAGAACATTTCTTCTCCAAACATAAAATCATCACCTAAATGAATAATATTTTTTGGTATATTCTTTTTATTATATGTCTTATTATTGTAATAATGTAGAGCACCCGTATTTTCGTCAACATACCAATCATCTCCTTTAGGGTCAATATTTCTAATCGGATTATTCCCCATTACAGCATAATCACTAATAGAAATCTGAGGTTTCGGATCCAAATTCCACCTACGACCTAACCTTGCATCATATTCCCAATATTGAGCTGAGTATGTATTTCCTTCGCCGTAAATTTCATCATCTTTCACTTGACCATTGAACCCAAACTTATACCCATACGAAATCGAAATCCAATATGGCAGATTCATCGTAGATGAGGATTATTCGTTGCTTAATATCTTAAATTCTACACGACGGTTAAGTGCTCGTCCTTCTTCGGTTGCATTGTCGGCTACCGGTACATCAAACGCATAACCTTTGTATTGTAAGCGAGTCATAGGTATTGATTTAGCCAAATAGTTTACTACCGATTGTGCACGGCTTTCTGATAGTTTTTGGTTGAATGTGCGTGAACCGGAATTATCAGTATGTCCACCAATTTCTATCACCATTTTAGGATTGTCTGTTAATATTTTTATAAGATTGTCAAGCTCTGCATATGATTTAGGGTCAAGTTTTGCACTACCATATTCAAAGAATACATTACGTAATACAATTTTTGAGTCTTTTTTGAGCTGCATCAATTTTATGTCAAGTTCAATTTCTTGGTATTCGGTAGTAGGGGGTATGTTAAAATTTTCTGAATGGAACAAATATCCTTCTTTTTTCACGGCCAATCCATAGTCTTTGCCCGATGGCAGTGGTATAAGGAATTTACCTGTTGCTGCATTGGAATTAAGTACCGAAATAACTTTTCCTGTAGCATTGTCGGTAATTTCGATTTGTGCTTCTAAGAATGTACGTTCTTGTGCAAAAGCATCGGTTACAGTACCTTTTACTATAGTAAGTCGCGATGTGCGAATTTCAACAGATTTTTCTATTACTACTTCTTGTTTTATAGGGTTAGCAAATACTGCAATTAAATTGTTTTCGGTACTCATGCTTATTTTCTTCTCCGGCCCTAAGAATGTAATTACATATACATCATGTTTCCCATATCCGCCGTCTTTACTTGAAGAATAGTATCCGTTGCGTCCGCTGCCGGCAAGTACAAAAAATCGTTCGTCTCCTGGAGTGTTGATTGGGTATCCTAAATTTACCGGTTCACTCCATGTGCCATCGTCTTGTAATTCTGATTTAAATACATCGTAGCCACCCATACTTTTGTGTCCGTCCGACGAAAAATACATAGTTCGGCCGTCGGGGTGCATAAATACGTCTACCTCGTCGTATTGTGTGTTAATGGTTGGTCCTAAATTTACCGGTTTCCCCCATTTTCCTTTTTCGTTGAGGGTGCATTTAAATAAATCGTGTTGTCCGTAGTTGGTTATTTTGTCTTTGTTAGTACTCGAAAAATATACCGTACGTCCATCAAACGAAAAACTTGCGGCAGATTCGTGCCAGGGAGAATTTACAGCATCAAAAAATTCGGGTTTTTTCCATGTGTCACCTTTTTTTTCGGTATATAATATATCGCCACCTTTTTTTCCATAGTAGGTAAACATTTTTTGTCCATCGGGCGAAATACCTATAGTAGCATCATTTTCTTTTGTATTGAGCGGTGCTCCTATATCTTGCACCGGCGACCATTGTGTTCCGGTGCGGTACGATACCCATATATTTTCATCATATTCATTGTCACTTCCTTTTTTCTTGTTGTATTGATTTTCGCGTTTTGAAGTTATTACCAACATAGATTGGTCGGCAGTAATAAGTGGAGAATAATCAGAATATTCTGAATTTATGTTTGGTCCCATATTGTCAATAAATGCACGTACAGTATCTTTCATAAATTCTTTGGCATTGTTGCATTCTTCAATTTTGCGGGTAAGCAACATGCCTATCATACGCATATCATCGGGACTTAGAAGTGAACGGTATTTTTGAAATGATTCAATAGCCAAATCAAATTGATAATTGGCATGATATGCTACTCCCAATTGATACTGTAAATCCTGTGCAATTTGTGGATTTATAGCTTGTGCTTTGAGTAAATAGGGTATTGCACGTCCCTTGTTTGATGAATTTGCATAACACACACCTATTTTGTAATTTAATTCATCGTTGTTGGGATTGAGCTCTTGTGCTTTTAAATAGTGCTGCAAAGCCATACGGTAGTCAGGATACGGCATACCGTAGTATTTATTACCTGCTTCTATATCTTTCATAGCAGCTTTAAATTCGGTAGGTTTATCTCTGAAGTTACTTTTTTTAAATTCTACATTTTGAGTAGTTTGTGCCAATGCACCAAATCCTATGATAATTGTAAGTAAGGTAGTATATATTGAATGTTTCATATTTATGAATTTTATAGTCATTAGGTAAAAATTAATTACATCCCGAAGTTAAAGCTGCCGATACATCAACACCATGTTTGCGGGCTTGTATCATGTCTTGACATGTTTCATCAAATTTGCGGAGCATTTCTTGTGCTGCTCCACGATTGTAGTATGCAAGGCCAAATGCAGGGTCTATTTGAATGGCTCGGGTATACATTTCAACAGCTTCGTTGTATCGTTTCATTTTGGCATACATTATACCTATATTGTTGTATGCAAACGCATATTTCGGATTTATTTCTAAAGCTTTTTTGAAGTCGGCAAATGCTTCTTTATATTTTCCTTGCAAATATTTAGCTTCGCCACGGTTGTTGTATGCTCCATAGAAATCGGGCTTCCATTTTATTGCAAGGTCAAAATTTCTGATAGCACCTTCAATATCACCGGATTTTAATAGTACCGAACCTAAATTGTCGTATGTATTTGCCATTTCGGGGTTAAGTCGCAATGCTTGTTCGTAATCGCCTACTGCACGGTCTATATCGCCCATCATTCGGCGAGCACTGCCACGGTCGTTGTATGCATATGCGTAGCGAGGGTTTAGTTGAATAGCATTGGTATAGGCACTTACAGCTCCTTTGTAGTCCTTTATAAAAAACATACATACGCCTTGATAATAATATGCTTCGGCAGTTTCATATTGTAACAATATAGCTTTGGTAACATCGCGCAAGCATGACATAAAATCGTTTTTACTAAAGTACACCATAGCACGCGAATACCACACTTGTGCTATTGTTGAATCTACTCCTAATACATAATTGTAAGCTGATATAGCACCATCAAGATCGTTAGTATATGTTTTGGCAGCTCCCAAGTTTATATAAGCTTTTAAAAACTGAGGATTGTAACGTAT
This sequence comes from Bacteroidota bacterium, assembly GCA_029266015.1. Lineage (GTDB taxonomy): Bacteria > Bacteroidota > Bacteroidia > Bacteroidales > UBA1715 > MWCJ01. The sequence continues at coordinate 8,451 of JAJUFK010000025.1, read as the reverse complement.
TGCTAACTCAAACTGTTGTATTGCTTGTCCGTATTGTTGTGCGTTAAGCAATTGAATGCCATTGTTATATGCTAATTCTGCTTCTTGATTTTGTTCTATAACTATGGTATTTATAGTTTCTGTTTGTGCATTAAGCATAATGTGTGCAGCGCAAAATAAAAAACTTGTAATGAGTAATTTTTTGAAATACATATAATTATTGTTTTATAAGGTATATTGTTCAAAAGTAAAAAAAATATTTGTATAATTCTTAATTTTTAATTCTTAATTTTTAATTAAATCAGGGTATAAGGTTTACAATGATATTCAAATTACTATGATACAAGTAATTATTTGTAATTGAAAATAAGGAATTTGGGAGTACTTTTTGTTTTATAGTTTATGATTGTACCATTAAGTTGCATCCTCGTATATCACTACTGTCGATACGACCTTCAACACTAAATGTATTGGTATGTAAAATTCTCCCTATATCTTGTGTTTCAATAAAAGCACACGAATACCAATTGGCTAAGTCAATTATATTGATTCCGCCATGAGTTCCATTTGGAACATAATAACGAGGGTCGTACATATCTCGAATCAAAACCTTCATCCAAGGAGCAGGTGTAAATTCACCGTTGCGTAACGCGTAAGCTTGACTTAGTAATTCTGTCATTCCATATTCGGAATGAATGTGAGACACTCCAAAAGATTTTTGTAAAATTTCATGAACTTCAGAACGAATCATCTCTTTTTTACGTCCTTTCATACCGCCTGTTTCCATTACAATTAAATTGTTATGATTACATGTATATTGTTCGGCAAAATCAAGTAAAGCAAATGTAACACCTATTAGAAAAATATTTGAATGTGAATAGGTTTGGATAGCATTATGTAAATCGTCAAAATTATTAAGGTAAAATCCGCTTGCCGTATTTTGTGATTCTTGTATTAAATGTTGTATCATATATACCAACGAAGAATTAGAACGCTCTAAATATGAAGGTAATAATGCAAAAAAAATATATTCCTGCGGATTACCATATATTCGTTTAAACATAGTCATAAAACTTTGACGGTAAATATTGAGCGAAGGTATATAATGCTTACTTGCGATAGTGCCGGTAGTTTTGGAACTTTCAAAAATTGTTTCTACCGGTAATGACGACGATACAACAGTATGTGATTTAAAAAAAGAAATGGGTAAACAAGGAATTTGTGAATAGTGAGTTATAGTATGCGGTTGTATGCCCAAATGTTTTATGAATGAAGCATATACAGTACAATGAACAGATTGGTATTGAAATAATCTGATAGCATACTCATTAAATGTATTTTCAGAATCAATTGTAAATATGCTTGAATCAAAATTGGGGATCATATTTCATTTTTTTACAAAGATATTCTTTTTATCACATTTGTAATAATGTGTATTTTCCCTTGTAATATTTTCAAACAAATTATGTCAAATTATATGTATAAATATTACATGTATATGAAATTGTTGGCACATATCATACTTTTAATCGTAATGATGAACTGTAGCGGCAATTCACAGGTAATTCTGCAAGAACAAAAAAATGATACTATTATGAAATATCGTACATTAAATGAATTTGAACAATATGTAATTTTGAATAAAGGTACAGAACGCCCCTTTAGCGGAGAATATACTGATTTGTTTGAAAAAGGAGTATATGCGTGTAAACAATGTGGTGCAGAATTGTATACATCGCAACATAAGTTTCATTCGGGGTGTGGGTGGCCGGCATTTGACAATGAATTACCCGAAGCTGTTTTAAGAGTTCCCGATGCCGATGGAAAACGTACCGAAATAGTTTGTGCTACTTGTAAAGGGCATTTGGGGCATGTGTTTGAAGGTGAAAGGTTTACACCTACCAATATAAGACATTGTGTAAATTCAGTATCACTAGTGTTTAAACCGGCTGCATCAAAACCATATGATACTGCATATTTTGCAAACGGATGTTTTTGGGGAACTCAGTATTGGTTCAACAAAGCTCCGGGTGTAATTAAAACTACTGTAGGATATTGCGGCGGACATATAGAAAATCCAACATACAAACAAGTATGTGCAGGTAACACAGGGCACGCTGAATGTATTGAAGTGGTATTTGATACCTCTAAAACTGATTTTAGAACACTTGCAAAATTGTTTTTTAATACACATGACCCTACACAAGTAAATAGACAGGGGCCTGATATTGGCGAACAATACAGAAGTGAAATATTTTATACCTCGGCACTTCAAAAACAAATAGCTGGTGAATTGTTTGTAGAATTATATAAAAAAGGGTATGATATAGCTACGGAAATTACAGCTTTTAGTAAATTTTATCCTGCCGAAGAATATCATCAAAACTACTATGAAAAAAAACAAGGCATACCGTATTGTCATATATTCAAAGAAAAATTTTAATTTTCGATACGTAAATTACCGTTATCAAACGTACAAACATACTCACGTAAGGGGTATTTTGCCGGTCCTTGCATCATATAGCCATATTGCATAGTAAATATTGAACCACAACAAGGACAGGTAAGTAAATCGCCAAAACTTGAATCAAGTTGCATTGCACATGTATTGGCTTCGTGAGTACACGTAACATCAAATGCTCTAAAATCATCATAGGTATATTCTCGTTTGAGTCTGTATATTACCACACCATTGCATTTGTAACCCAAACAATCCGAAGGACGTTGTAATAGAGCTGAACCTCCTTCAACTCTTAAAGCACTATAACGAGGGTCGCTTTCTATATCAAATATGGTAACTTGAATAGAGGTAAAGGGTACCGGATTTTCTTTTTTGTCGCATGATTGAATTGGAACAATACTCAGAGCTATACAAAATAACAAGTAAATTGTATGTTTGTTTGTGATATGACACATAATGTATATATTTGTATAATTACAAAAGTACTATAAATTAATTATTCATACGTGATATGTCGCAAAAAAGTATATTGCAAATACTTGTAATAACATGCCTTATATGGGGAGTTGGTAATATGCAAGCATTTGCTCAAAATAAACAAAAAAAAGGAACATATCTTCCCGGCAAAAGTCCCGAACAAGAAGAAAAAGAATTACAAGAAAAAGTAGAAGAAGAAACTAAAAAACCCGATAAACCTTTAACTAAGCGACAAGGGTATAAATTTATGCGTAAACGTGATAAGCGTAAAGAAGAAGAATACAAAGAACATCATGAACGCATTCAGCAAGAGGAAACGTATAAACGAATGAAAAAAAACAAGAAAAAGGCCGAAATGCGAAATAATAGAAAAAAACCAAATAAAATACGAAAACTCTTTTTACAAATATAGTATCATGATTCGGTGTATTCCTTGTAACAAAATAGATAAAGTACTTTGGGACAAAACGGTATCTGAATCAAAACACCCTGTATTATATGCTTTTTCATGGTATTTAGATATAGTTTCGCCTCAGTGGAAGGCACTTATATATGGTAACTATGAATATATCATGCCCCTGCCTGTTAAACGAAAATACGGTATATCTTATATTGTTCAACCTCATATAACACAACAATTAGGTATTTTTTCAAAACATGACATTACACCCGAAATTTTGAAAACATTTGAAAAGAGTTTGTTTTCATTTTTTAGTGTTCGATATAGCAGCAATATTCAATTTCAGACCACCAAAGCACGCATAAAACAGCGGGTAAATTATATATTGCCTCTTCAAAAATCGTATGAAGAATTATATTCTAATTTTTCGGAAAATTGTGTAAGAAACATAAAAAAATCACAAAAAAATGGTATTCAAGTACAATTAGTTTCATTAGATTTTTTTATAACTCATTTCAAAGAATTGAGTTTGTTTACCATACCTGAACCTATTTGGCAAACTATACAAACTGTTCTTAGTCAAGCACAGAATTCACAATCACTGTATATATATAGTGCTTTTTTTGAACATAAAGTTTGTGCCTTGGCCGCATTTATTACAAGTAACAATTCAATGTATTATTTAGTTCCCGGAGCTAATTCTGTAGCACGTAAATATGGTGCTTCGTATGCAATTGTTAATGCATGTATTAAAGAACGTTGTTTACAATATGCAAAACTTGATTTTGAAGGCTCGGAAATTGCAGGTATAGCACAGTTTTATGCAAGTTTTGGATCTATTGTACAACCATATTATTATATTTCAAAACATTCTATACCCGGTATTTATAGTTTTTTGAAAAAATAATACTATTTTTATTTTCATAATTATAGAGGGAATTTGAGAAATATTCTGTCTTGATACAGGTTAAGAATTTTATGGTATATGAAATATTGTGTTGTTTGTATAGTTCTTGTTTTATCATTCACTTGTTATTCACAAGTTAATGATTTTCAAATTCGTACATTTACACAAGAACATGGCTTACCACAAAATTCTATAACCGCCATAACACAAGATGCTCAAGGAATTTTGTGGTTGGCTACACCTATAGGTTTATATTATTACAATGGATACCGTTTTTCTAAATTAAATGATTCTCGAGTGTCCGATGTGCAGGCTCTTTTATATTCAAGCGATAGTGTACTATATATTGCTTCAAGCAGTGGGCTGTATGTACTTAATCCTATAAATTATTCTTTATTTCCAATTATAAGAAATAAAAAAATAACTACGCTATGCGAAACACCACATCATTCAATAGTATGCACAGGTATAGGATTGACATATATATATACATGTACTTACAATAAACAAAAGGTTTCAAGTACGTATGATTCTTTATTTTCTAATGTGTCGGTTTCAAAATTGTTTTTGGATTCAAAAGACCGATTATGGATTGTACATTCAATAAATAAAATATCATATATTACCAATGGAATTACCACTCATATTGGTTTAGCATCTTTTATCCCTCAAATGTTATGTGTAGATATTATAGAGTATAATGGTACAATATTATTAGGTACCTCACAAGGAATTTTTGAATTTGCTCAAAAAAGTAAATCTTTTATACCCTTGCAAAATAATCCAGGCAAAATAACAGATGTATATGTAACCAATTTTGTAATTTCAAAACATAATGAACTTTTGGTAGCTTCTGATAATAGAGGCGTGTTGCTATACACTCAAACATATGGATTGCAGCAATATATTTCAAAACAACAACATAATCAAATAGCTCATAATTCTGTATATACTGTTTTTCAAGATGCATCTAATACTCTTTGGATAAGTACTCTGGGTGCTCAATTGCAGCAAATAATGTTAAGTGTTCAGCCCTTTGGTAAACATATATATACACAAAACAGCAATTTGCCCGATAATATGGTAAAAACCCTTTTAGTAGATTCATATAAAAATCTATGGATAGGAACCGATGGTGGGGGAATATGTTATATTGCTGATTTTCCTAAACAAACAAGTGTCACAATTATTCCTAATTCACCAAAAAAAATCATGACATTTGAACAACAAGGAACTAAACTATGGGTTGGCACATATATTAATGGTTTGTATGAACTGCAAATAGAAAATAAACGATTAATACATCATCCTATTTCTATAAACGGTACCATAGTACAAAATATATTTGATATAGAATTAATAGATTCTGAACGAATGCTGCTCGCAACATTGGGTACAGGTTTGATAGAATATAATAGTAAAACTAATAAAGCAATACGCATACAAAATGTACAATATAATTCGAAAACTGCGTCAATAGATGCGTTTTTGTCGTCGTTGTGTGTAGATGCCCAAAATAATATATGGATAGGTGGTAGCGGTCAAGGTGTTGTAGTGTGTAATAGACAAATGAAGGCATTGCATTTTTATAACTCATTTGATGTGCCTTTGTCTAATGATATAGTAAATGCTATTGCACAAGATTCAAAAGGTACCTTATGGATAGCAACTGCACAAGGTATAAATGCAATTAATACAAAGGATTTCAAAGTCACTCAATTTACAAGTGCTTTATATCCAATGTTTCAAAATTCGTATGCGGTTACGTATTATAATAAAAAAGTTTGGGTTGGTACTGCTCAAAATTTGGTAAGTATGGATATTTCAACCAATCAAATTCAAACATACTCTGTTATAAATGGAATTTTTTCAATAAAAAATCAGTGTAATTTTATTTGTTTTTCTGACTCATTGGCAATAATTGCCGGAAATAACGGAGTGAGTTGGATTCCAATTTCAAAATTTGAAACATTGACATCTCCCACTATACAGAAAAATGCTGTTTATATTCGGGTACAGGGAGAATTAATAGAATCAAAACCACGCATAGTTTTACCATATTACAAAAATACAGTACAAATATCATTTCCTGTAATAGAATTTCAACATAATCATGATATTAGGTATTCATATTATATTAGTGGCTCAATGGAGGAAACAGGGTTGCTTGAGAATTCATATGAAATGGTATTGGCAAATATGTCGCCCGGCACATATACTATTACTTTACAGGCATATTATGTACAACATATAAATATCATTCATTCATATACATTTCAAATTATAATACGCCCTCCGTTTTGGAAAACATGGTGGTTTATAGTATTACTAATTATCACACTCATTTGTATTGTAATATATAGTGTTCGTTTACGATGGCAAAGAATGAAAAGGCAAGCATTTATACTTGAACAAAAAGTGATGGAGCGAACAAAAGAGATTCAAAGTCAAAAAGAAGAGCTACAAGTACAAGCCGAAAAATTACAAGAAATAAATGATGAATTAGTACGCACCAACTCCGAACAATCCAAATTATTTGAAATTTTGAGTAAAACTGCAGTAAGCAAGCAAATACCATTACCAAAATCATATGAAGAAGAAATACTTGAAAAAACTATGAATTGCATTCATACTCATATTTCAAATTCTAATTTATCAATAGATGATATAAGTGAGTATGTTTGCGTAAGTAAAATACAATTGTATAGAAAAATTAAAGCAATTACGGGTTTAACTCCTGCCGATATTGTAAAAACAACGCGTTTACAAGTTGCTGAAGAAATGCTTGTATCACAAAAATATACCATTACCGAAATTTGTTTTTATGTAGGATTTTCTGACCCAAAATATTTTAGTAAATGTTTTAAAGAACAATATGGGGTATCGCCTTCGGAATATGTCAAAAAAAAGACAAGTATTTGAAAATTATACAAATATCAGTTACTGAGAAATTTTAATTGATAAAAAATTACATCTATTTTGATACATTACTTTACCATATACTGTAGATTGATTTTGTAGTTTTGTATAGTGAAAGTTATACCTTAAAAAACAAATAAATATGAAACCTATTTCCTACATCAAAATTTTTCTTGTAAGTAGCATTGTAAGTCTATCACAGTTATTGTATGCAACAAAATTAGTTGAGGTTAAAGTTGTTGACAAAGATCATATAATGCTGTATTTCTTAGATGGTGAGATAAGTTATCCTGAAAATCTTACTCAATTAGGTACTCGTGCATATACAAGTACTACAAGTGCTGACGATAATGCTCTTGTAACCTATGGCACGGCACTTAATACAACAAATGCTGCTACTGTAGCTAATTGGACAATAAAATCATCTGATGATGCAAATTTTGGTACTGCAGGTAAAAATCCTACCAATGTATATCGTAAATCTAAACTTTCGGGAGTATCGCAAGAAGCGTGGAATACCGCAACCAACGATTATAATTATGATTGGGCATACGAACATACAATTTTTCTGAAATTACCTTTTTCAATGGTACAAGGAAAAACATATACTGTACAATTGAATGCCAATATAAATTCAGATGTAAATACAAAAACATTTACATATGATATATTTTCGTCAAAATCTGAAGCTATTAAAGTAAACATAGCAGGATATTTATCGTCGCCAAGTATAAAAGCAGCTGATGTATATATGTGGTTGGGCGATGGGGGAGCACGTGATTATACAAGTTTTCAAGGAAACAAAGTATATATATATAATGTTCAATCGGGAGTTAGCACCGAAGTTGGAACTCTTTCATATTGGAAAGCAGCAGCAGCAGAATTTTCTGATGGCCATCAAATGATACGTAGTGCTGTGTGGAAAGCTGATTTTACCGGCTTTAACACTCCCGGCACATATCGTTTAGCTGTCGCGGGAATAGGTTGTAGCGAAGAATTTACAATTTCTGCCGATGCATATTTAAATCCTTTTAAAGTGAGTACATTAGGTTTCTTTTATATGCGTATAGGCGAAAGTGCTAATGGCACTAGTCCTGTTCCTCGTCGTCCATTGTGGATTCCAAATACTAGTCCTACAAATTGCGAGGTTATAATTACCACAATGCATCCATACCATCCTAATTGGAATACATTCTGCAATGGCGATAAATGGGATTGTAAAGACGAATGGGCTACATATGCCACTACGCGTAAGAACCCAAATGCGTATGGCGGACATAGTGATGCGTTAGACTGGGATAGGCATTT